>CAYYEB010000005.1:0-28048 GCA_964470725.1 uncultured Lachnospiraceae bacterium
TCGATGGCTTCTTTTAAGGACTCTTCAAATATTTCCAGTCCCTTTTCCGTCTGCGCATCCGTCATGGTAAGCGGTGCAAGGAAACGAATGACGTTGCCATAGGTTCCGCAGTTTTCCAGGAGAAGTCCCTTCTGAATTGCATGCTGGATAAGATTTGATGTAAGCTGTGTTGCCGGCTCCTTTGTCTCACGATCCCGGACAAATTCAATGCCGATCATTGCTCCAAGTCCCCGGACATCTCCGATGACAGGATATTTCTTCTGGAGTTCCTTGTAGCGTGTCATCACTTTTCCGCCGATGTGCTGTGCCTTTCCGGTGAAGTCCTCTTTCTCCATGATTTCAATGACCTTCAATGCCGATGCACAGGCAAGTGGGTTGCCGCAGAAGGTTCCGCCGATCGTTCCTGCCGGAGCCGCATCCATGACCTCCGCTCTTGCAGTGATTGCTGAAATCGGAACACCTCCGCCAAGGGATTTGGCCGTTGTCACAATATCCGGTGCACACCCGGCTTCCTTCCAGTACTCGGAAGCATAATACTTGCCGGTTCTGCAGTTGCCGCACTGAACTTCATCCGCAATCAGGAGAATTCCATGCTCATCGCAGATCTTTCGGACTGCCTTCACCCATTCAATCGGCGCCGGAATAAATCCGCCTTCGCCCTGGACCGGTTCCACGATCATGCAGGCAACTTCATCTGCCGGAGCGCCCTCATCGAAGACTTCCTGTAATCCTTTCAGGTAATACTGAATGGCTTCTTCTTCACTGTATCCCTTGGGTGCGCGATAAAGATATGGGAACGGAGCTCTGTAAATGCCTGCCGGGAACGGTCCCATGCCTTTGGCATAACTCTTCTTTGCGGTAAGCGCCATCGTCAGATTGGTTCTTCCGTGAAATGCTCCCGAGAAGCAGATCACGTTGTGACGGCCCGTATAGGCCTTTGCAATCTTGATCGCATTTTCATCACATTCCGCACCGGAGTTAGCGAAATATGTCTTTTTCTTCTCTCCCCTGCAGGGAATCAGCTGATTCAGCTTCTCGGCAAGAGTTACATATCCGTCATGTACGATCACATTGAAGATTGTATGAAAATACTTTTCCGCCTGATCCTGTACGGCTTTTACAACCTCCGGTCTCGAGTAGCCGATATTGAGAACGCCGACGCCTCCGACCCAGTCGAGGAATTTATTTCCGTCGAGGTCTTCAAACATGGCACCCGCTCCACGCTTAATGCAGATCGGGTAGGTCTTTCCGCAAAGAGCCTTCGGGATTGCCGCATCTCTGCGCTCCAGAAGAGCCTTTGATTTTGGTCCCGGAACGGATTCCGTGACAATTTCCGGAAGTGATTCTGCAAGCATTTCTGTCTCCGACATAACCTCTCCTCCTTTATAAAAACAAAATGCCTCTTCCATCGGCATCCTTGCCGATGAAAGAGGCACCCTTGTCTCCTCTGTATGAAAAAAAGCGCTTTGAGAAATCTCTTTGAATTTCTCAAGCGCCTTTGCTATGTGAAGAAGTTTAGCACTGTAAAGTGTGTTTGTAAAGTCTCATTTTATAAAGCATCGAACTTTTTTTCTTTTCTTTCATTTGCCGATGCTATAAGAAATATAGCATCAGATAAAGCTCGCCTTAAATTTTAACGTACCCTGCAAACTCGAAGAATCAGAATATTCCAGCTGCAGACCTGCGGAATATTCTGATTCGAGGGAGCCGGATATCATCACTCCCTGTACGATTTCCTGTAATACACCCTCATCAGCGTATCTCCGGCCCGCTCCATGCCATTCACAAGTCTCTCCCCACGGTACTGACTTGACACGTAACAGAGCCTCGTTCCCAATTCGATCGGTGACTGACCATCTGTCAGGTTCTGGAACAGAATTTCATACTTCTGCCCCTTCTTCGGACGGACCTTCGAAAACGTGAGATAAAGAAGCTCATCCTTCAACTCCTTTCCTGTCACCTGCTTCTCCGCGATCACCTTCTGACCACAGCGCAGCTGTACCAGCATCTCTCCGGTTCCCGCCGGATTTTTTCTGGCACGAATCCTGATGTGATTAAAGGCAAACTTCGGATAAAATTCCTGCGCCATACTCTGCGCCCCATGAAACGTCTGCCACTCCACCAGAGTGCGGTCATCACAGACAATCACGGGATCCGTGTAATACGGTTTATTTGAAATCGCATATCCGCGGAACCAGATCGAAATTCCTGTCAATGCAAGAATCATTCCGATCGTCACTGCGCGAAGGCGTCCTGTCCATCCGCTCCGATGATCGGCGTACAGTGCATATCGTCTCGTCATCGGATTCCAGGCGTTGCATCCGAGCAGGACCAGATAATATAAAAACGGAAAACTATATACCGGTTTGCCCTCCCAGAACATATAGAAGACGAGCCCTCCAAGCACCGTGACTGTGAAAACAGTGAAAAATCCGCTCTGTCTTTCATGAAGATTGCGGAGAATTCCCAGAATTGCCATCAGAAGCAGCACGATCCGGTACGCCTGACAATAAAGAATCGTTGCCCCGCAATCTTCTCCGCTTGTCATCTGATAGAGGATCTGATCACTGTTCTCCGACTCCGTTGTCCGCTGATAATATTCACCGGTTCCGTCCGACCAGGTAAGTCCTATCTTTTCCAAATAGAATCCTGCTGTGCCGGCAGCCCCCCTCTTCTTCAGCGTGTCTTTAATCGCTTTCCGATCAGCCGCCTGCTTCTCCTTCACGGTCGGAAAGCTCTGCGTATAATGAATGTCTTCACCGGTCACACGTCCATTGCCGGTAATACCGATCATGATCCAGTGCTCCAAAGGAAACTTGTACCGCTGATCCGGATCATATTGATTCGATACCTTTCGTACGGCAAGTGAGGTTCCCGCCATGCAGATCACGGCCAGGACCAGCGCCGTCACATTTACAATCCGCTTTTTTGCCCTTGAAGCTTTCCATTCACTTTTCTTTTTGCTCTTCTTCCCTGTCGTTCCATACAGTGTTTTACCGGATACGCCGAAGATAAGGATACAGACCGCAAGAGCTATCACCGGAAAGGTGGCCGTCGGTCTCATCGAGTATCCAAATGCAGCTGTCACCGCAATGACAATTGCCGCCAGAATTCTTCGGATCGGTCCGTCTTTTTTTCTGCTTACCAGCACTGCCGCATAAATGCTCAGCATCATGAGCGGTGCGCTGAAGGTACACGTATATGTCCAGTGCAGTAACAGATAATTGAGCGGATTCAGTACACAGAGAAAATACGCTTTCAGTCCCGTCGCCGGGCCCTTGATAAGCCAGATAATCCGGCATGCCATGAAGATTCCAAGATCTATACTGATCAGGTTAAAAAATACAAAAAATTTCTGCCAGTTTACGATTTTCAGAAAGTCACAGATCCGGTAAAGAAGCATGCAGACAACAAGATACAGATCATTATTTCCATATTTCCGAAAATACGCGGATTTCGTATAGTCAACCGTTTTCTGAACGCCTCTTACGATCGCAAGAGCCTGATCCTGCACCTCAAAAGAGTCCGTATTCTGGATGATATTAAGGCCAAACACCAGATGCAGCTGTATTCCCAGAAGGCATGCGGTCAGGACCCAGAAGAAAATCACCCGTCCGCGATGCGACGCATGATCCAACCATGATCCCGGAATCAGAAGAAATGCAAAAAGGAGAATCAGCATCGCGATCAGAAGCCAGAGTGCCCCGGACGTAAAGGAAAAGTTCTGTGCAATCTGCTCTTTCACCTGATTGAGTCCCGGCATGCCGACATCCGGTATGCCGAAGCCTAAACCGATCCGTATCGCAAAAAAGAGGGCGATGCCAAGCAGTGCCGCTGTCGCAATATGTATTAGCCGGAAGAAAACTTTCCTGATGGAGTTCATCTCTACGCACCTTCTTGATTTACATCTTTTCAGTCATCTAACCGGAACTCCGCATCGCTCGGCATTCTGAGGTCTCCTCTCGGGCTCACCGCCACGGAACCGACCTTCGGACCATCCGGCAGGCAGGATCTCTTGAACTGCTGAGATACAAATCTCCAGTAGAACTTCCGCAGCCACTTTTCAATTGTCTCCGGGGCATACACTCCCTCAAAGGAACGGACCGCTATCCGATAGATTTTCTCCGGAGAAAAGCCGAAACGCATCATATAGTAGAGGAAGAAATCATGAAGCTCATACGGGCCCACAAGATCCTCCGTCTTCTGCACGATCTCATCCTGCTTGGCCGGAAGAAGTTCCGGGCTCACCGGGGTATCCAGAATGTCCAGAAGTATCTTCTTCAGTTCTTCGGCATGTTCTCCGTTCTTTGTCCCCGCGTTCTTAGAATTCTCTGCCTCATAACGGATCAGATATCGTACGAGAGTCTTCGGGACAGAAGAATTGACCGCATACATGGACATATGATCTCCGTTATAAGTTGCCCAGCCCAGGGCCAGTTCCGAAAGATCTCCTGTTCCGATGACAAGGCCCCCGTGCTCATTGGCCAGATTCATCAGTATTTCCGTTCTGGCTCTTGCCTGTACGTTTTCGTATGTCACGCTCGTGACCTTCGGATCATGCCCGATGAGTTTCATTTCCAGAAGAGAAATATCCTTGATATTTTTCTCCAGTACGGTCACACCCAGAAGTTTCATGAGCTCCATCGCGTTCTGATATGTCCGTCCCGTCGTACCGAATCCCGGCATTGTTACTGCAAGGATCTGCTTTCTCGGCATGTCCAGAAGATCAAAGGCACGCACTGTCACAAGGAGCGCCAGCGTGGAATCGAGGCCACCGGAAATTCCGATCACGGCGCATTTTGCATGCGTATGGGCCAGACGCTTCTTCAATCCCATTGCCTGAATATTCAAAATTTCATGGGCACGTTTGCGGATCTGCGTCTCGTCAGATGGCACAAACGGATGCTGCGGGAAGTTTCTTGTGAGAACCGTTTTTTCCAATTTCAGATGGAACGGAATCGTAACATGCGCTCCGAAGGCCGCTTCCATCTGTTCCTGCTCACGCATGCCCGGATAAGTTGACATCTGCTGCCGCTCAGATAAAAGTTTCTTTACATCGATTTCGGAGATCGCTTCTCCGTTTTCAAAGCGCTTTGACTCGGCGAGAAGTGTTCCGTTTTCCGCAATCAGATCGTGACCTCCAAAGACGAGATCCGTCGTGGATTCATCCGGACCGGCCGATGAATAAATATAGGCGCAGATGTTTCTCGCAGACGTCTGCCCAATCAGTTCCCGACGATATTCCGACTTGCCGATAATCTCGTTACTTGCCGACAGGTTCACAACAACCGATGCGCCGCAGGTTGTATGTGCGATATTCGGAGGCATCGGCACCCAGGCATCCTCGCAGATCTCGGCTGCCACTACAAGCTCCGGAACTTCAGCACACTCAAACAGCAGGTTCATGCCAAACGGCACTTCCTGCCCATGGAAGCTGATATTTCTGACCTTTTCCGTTCCCGGCGTGAACTGGCGCCGCTCATAAAACTCGTGATAGACCGGAAGATATTTCTTCGGTACAAATCCCAGAATCTCGCCATGTGAAATTGCCGCCGCCACGTTATAGAGCTTCCCGTTTATGCGAAGCGGAAGTCCCAGAAAGATCAGTGCATCCGCATTTTCCGTCGCATAGCAGATATCGAGAAGCCCATCCTCGGATTCCCTTAAAAGCTTATCCTGCAGAAACAGGTCCCGGCATGAATACCCGGAGATGCAAAGTTCCGGAAAAACCATAACCTTCACATGCTTCTCTTCCAGTTCCTTTATCTTCTTTAAGATTTCCTGTACATTCTTTTTAGGGTTCGCAACTGCGGTCTTAATCGTTGCCGCCGCCACCTTGATAAATCCGTCCTTCATCAGAATTCCTCTTTCATTTCCTTTTGTTTCAGCATATCTTTTCCATATTTTCCTGTCAACGCCTATACCAACGTTTCTTTTTTTACACTATTGTTATTCTGTGTGATTTGTGAGAGAATGTTTCATTGTTCCAAATAAATGTAATTTTACAGGCAGAAAATGCCTAAGAATGAGGATGACCAATGGGATAGAACTTTAACGAGGTGTAGCATGGAGACAAATGAGATGACTAAACTCCTGAAGGAGATCATTGCGTCCAAGGATGCAAAGAAGCTGAATCAGCTGTTTGACGAAAAAGAGCCAATTGACCTGGCTCAGCAGCTGGAGGATTTTGAAGACGAGGATCTTCGTGTAATTGTAAATCTTCTAACAACGGAGCATCGTGCAGAACTCATGGAAGAAGCAGACGACGAGTTTCGATTGCGTCTTGCACAGAACACGACAAATACACAGCTGCTCGATACCTTTGAGCTGATGCAGAAGGATGATATCGTCGATCTGCTCGGAGATTTTCCGACCGGCCGACGAAAAGAAGTCCTGAATCTGATGAAGAAGGATGACCGACAGATCATCACAAAGCTTCTGCAGTATCCGGAAGAATCCGCCGGCGGTATCATGACGACGGCCTATCTGGCACTAAACGAGAACCTCACCGTAACGGAAGGTCTCCAAAAGATTCATGATATCGGACCTAAGACGGAAGTGCTTGAGACAATCTATATTACGGATTCCCAGCACAAACTCACCGGAACCCTCGACCTTAGAACTATCTTCTCGGCGCCGAAGGCCACTAAGCTTAAGGATATCATGGATACAAACGTGATCTCCGTCACTCCGGAAGTCGATCAGGAGGAAGTCGCAAAGCTCGTTTCCCGTTACAATCTCGATGCCATGCCGGTCATCAGTTCCAAAAAGCAGCTGCTCGGCATTATCACCGTCGATGATATCATCGATGTCATCATCGAAGAGCACGATGAAGATATGCTGCAGATGGCAGGTGTCAGTTCAGAGGAACGTCTCGATACTTCCCTCGGGCAGTCCATCAAGTTCCGTCTTCCGTGGCTTTTGGTCAATCTGGCCACGGCGTTTCTGGCTTCCTTCACTGTCAAAATGTTTGAAGGAACCATCAACAAGGTCGTAGCCCTGTCCGCAATCATGACAATTGTCTCAGGAATGGGAGGGAACGCCGGCACCCAGACGATGTCCGTTCTGGTGCGCGAACTGTCAAAAAACAAAATTCCCTTTTCCGAGGCCGTGCATGGCTTCCTGAAGGAAATCTTGCTCGGTATCATCGACGGAGCCGTCAATGGATTTGTCACCGCGCTCATCGTCTGGTGGATTTACGGTAATTTCTATCTTGGAGTGATCGTCTTTATCGCCATGATCGGAAATATGATCGTGGCCGGTGTCTTCGGATTCCTGGTGCCTGTGCTTCTGGACAAGTTCCACGCGGATCCGGCCGTCGCCTCTTCAATCTTCGTCACAACGGCCACCGATGTCCTGGGCTTTTTCATTTTCCTCGGACTTGCAACAATTATGATGCCGCTGCTTCTGAAGTGACAAAGAACAGAATTAAGACGCAGGTGTCTCGAAAGAGACATCTGCGTCTTTTCTTTTCAATCGGAGATCTCCACATCCTTCAAATATTTATGAAGTGTCCTCCGGACTGCCCCCTTTCCGGCAATCATTTCTTTGAAGAGTTCTTCGATCCTCAGGCCAATTCCGTCCTTATAAAGATCGGAACCGAACAATGTCTCATTGGACAGGATCGGTTTCAGCTGATCCTTCACGGAATCCGGATTTCCGAACTCGATGGTACTCAGCTTTTTTGTCATTTCGCCGTTCATCGGATCCGGTGAAAGTTCAAACGGTTTCCCTTCATCATCAAGTCCCAGCGCATATCTTAAATAACCTGCGATGGCGATCGGAATACCTTTGAGCCTTGTCGCATCACCGTATTTTGCAACAAAAGCATTGATTGTCACGCCGAAACGGATCGCCTCCATCTGTGAAATGTCCGTACTGATACGCGCCGGTGTATCAGGAATATACGGATTCGGGAACCGTTCCGTAAAGAGTTCCTGCAGGAAGGCCTTCGGAGACAGGATCTTCGGATCCACAACCACTTCCATTCCTTCCTTTGGTCCGACCAGCTCCGCAAGTCTGCGAAGATCAGGATCAGTGAATGTCTTTGAAAAGCTTGGTATTCTTAAAATACAGCCGAACGGTGAAAGCGCTGTATGAATCGGATTCAGGCAGACTGTCACTTTCATCCGCTCGGATGCATTGACCGTATCTCTGTCCGTCATATAAAAGCCGGCCTTTTCCAGAGGCGGACGTCCATTCGGGAAATGGTCCTCTATCACCAGATACTGCGGTCCCTCTGCATTGACAAACGGAGCAATATATGTCTTCTTCCCTGTCACGACAATATCCATATCTTCAACGCCGTCTTTTTCCAGCATCTCTTTTACGCTCTCACTCGGACGCGGCGTGATCTTGTCGATCATGCTCCAGGGGAAGGCAACGCGGTTTTCGTCACTGATGTATTTGATAAATTCTTCCGTTACAAATCCGCGTTTCTGCCATTCCTTTGCAACCGTCAGAACAGAATCCCGGAGTTTTTTCCCGTTCTGAGACACATTGTCTGTCGAAACAAGTGCCAGCGGCTTTGCACCGGTATCAAAGCGTTTCTTCAGCATTGCCGCCGTAAGCGACATTGCGCTGTTCAGATCCGCGTCCGGTCCGTTTTCAAGATCAGCTTTGATAAATCCGAAATACTTACCGTCGGAATTTGTGAGTGCATATCCCTTTTCCGTAATTGTGAAGGTGACAAGCTGAAGATCAGGATTTGTGAAAATTTCCACCAGGCGTTCACGTGCCTTTGCATCTTCGGGTCTTGCAGCAATAGCCTCGGAAAGGGATCCGACCACCCGCTTCACCACTGATCCATCACGGTGCATCGTTACGCAAAGGGCCAGGTTGTCGTAAGGCTTATAGATCTTGTCCACGACATCGAAATCAAATGTTTCTACGCAGGTGATTCCATGATCCATGGCGCCGGATTCAATCAGGTCGTCCGCCGCCGTACCCATAAAAATCCGAAAAATATTGCCGATTCCGAAATGTACCCATTTCGGGCATTTTTTTGTCTTTTGGGAAATGGCTTCCACCTCATAGGAAGGGATTTGTATCCCCGCATTTTCCCATGCTTTTTTGTCCTTCAGACCTTCTAAAGTAAGTTTCATAATGCTGTTACCTCCGCATTGTAAACTTTTTTCTCAGGCATTCGGGTCTACGTCAATCAGCACCTTCATGGTTGTCTCTTTGTTGTCATCGATATACTGATATGCCTTCAGATAGTCTTCAAATGCAAAATGATTACTCATCAGCGGTTCCAGCTTGATCTTGCCTTCACTTACAAAGCGGATTGAGTCGACATAATCCTCATGGCGATACATCATGGAGGTGTTCAGATCCAGCTCGGAATCATTGAGCTTTGCAAGATCCACATTTGCCATCTTTCCGAATACCGCAACCAGAATGATCGTGCTGCCCTTGCGTGCATTTTGAATTGCCGCATTCATTGTCACATCATTGCCTGCGCAGTCATAAATCACATCTGCTTTATCCGGGCCGAATGTTTCCACAAGCACTTCACCAAAATCTTTGTTTTTCGTATTGACGGCCGCATCCACGCCGATGCTCTTTGCGAGTTCGAGACGGACATCGGATACATCCGTAATCAGCACCTTCTTCGCGCCCAATGCTTTTACAGACTGTGCCAAGAGAAGTCCGATCGGACCGCAGCCTTCGATGGCCACATTGGCTCCCTTGATGTCCGGGAACCGCTTTGCCGCATGCACGGTCACGGCCAGAGGTTCAATCATAGCGCCCTCATCATAGGTCATATTGTCCGGCATCGGAGTTACCTTTGATTCATCCACTGCAAAATATTCGGAAGCCGTACCTGTCGTCTGGAATCCCATGACCTTCAGTTCCTCGCAGAGGTTATACTTTCCATGAAGGCAGGGATAGCAGTGACCGCAATATACCTGCGGCTCAATGACCACGCGCTGACCGATCTCATATTTCTTCGCATATTCGCCGCGTTCCACAATCTGAGCGGAAACCTCATGTCCCTGAGTCACAGGATATTTTGTGTACGGGTGTGTTCCATGATAGACATGGATATCACTTCCGCAGATGCCGATTCTCTTGATCTTCACAAGAACCTGATCCGGACCCGGTTTCGGGATCTCCACATCGCGAAATTCAATTTTTCCCGGAGCTGTCATAACTTCCTGTTTCATTGTTGCCATAATGCTTCCTCCTTTTACTGCAGAAAACAGACCCATAACCGGCGGTCTGAATCTGTTTCCCTGTCATTGTACCCTGTTTTTTTCTGACCCGGCAAATGTGCTTCTGTTACCAGTCCATCGCCTTAATTGCGGAGCGTTCAATGTCAAGCCCCTTCTTGTATCTTTCGATGAAGGTTTCAAAGCCCTCCACTTCTTCCGGTGTTGCCTCAAGTGTCGTTCCGGACATTTCTGAGAAAATGCGCTGCTCCAGATAATCCTCCAGCTTCTCACCTTCCCTTTTATCGGCAAGATATGCTGCAAGAACAGCGATTCCCCAGGCACCTCCCTCACTTGCGGTATCCATAACGGTAACCGGTGTATTGACGGCCGCTGCAAGATATCTCTGGGCCACGCCTTTCGTCTTGAAGAGTCCGCCGTGTCCCGTAATCCGATCCACCCTGACTCCCTCATCCTTCATCAGGATATCAAGGCCGATCTTGACTGCGCCAAGGGATGTGTACAGATTGACCTTCATAAAATTTGCAAGATTGAACCGGCTGTTGGCCGTTCTTAAAAATGCAAGACGTCCTTCGTTGATGAATGTCACATTTTCGCCGGAATAATATCCGTATGCCAGAAGGCCTCCGCAATCCGGATCTCCCTTCAGCGAATTGGTGTAAAGCTTGCCGAACAGCTCTCCCATATCCACCTGATAACCCATCAGCTCCGAATATTCTTTGAAAATGCTGACCCACGCATTCAGATCGGAAGTTCCGTTGTTGGCATGGGACATCGCACACGGAAATCCCGTCGGCGTCGTAACCATATCGATCTCCCGATACAGCTTTGACAGCGGCTTTTCCAGAACGAGCATTGCAAATGTACTTGTTCCTGCAGAAACATTGCCTGTTCTCGGAGCAACGGAGTTCGTAGCCACCATGCCGGTTCCCGCATCGCCTTCCGGCGGGCAGAACGGAATGCCGGGTTCAAGATTTTCTGTTTCATCGAGAAACTTTGCTCCCTCCTCCGTCAGATATCCTGCATTCTGGCCTGCCACCAGAACCTTCGGAAAGAGGTCGCGGAGCTTCCAGCTAAAATGATACTTTGAAATCAGTTCATCAAACTGATCCACCATCTTCTGGTTATAGTCATTGGTTTCGGAGTCGATCGGAAACATGCCCGCTGCATCACCGACACCGATCACTCTTTCACCCGTCAGCTTCATATGGATGTAAGCTGCCAGCGTATATACCGCATCCAGATGACGGACATGTTCCTCTCCGTCCAGAATTCTCTGATAGAGATGCGCCACCGACCAGCGAAGCGGTATATTAAAGTCAAAAAGCTTTGTCAGTTCATCCGCAGCCTGCTGCGTATTCGTATTTCTCCAGGTCTGAAACGGAGCAATCTGCTTTCCGTCCTTATCCAGAGCCATATATCCGTGCATCATCGCGCTGATGCCGATCGCTCCGATTTTTTTCAAGGTCACACCATACTGCTCTTCCACCGCCTTTCGGACAGAGGAATAACAGTCACGAAGTCCCGAATGGATTTCATCCAGACTGTAGGTCCAGATGTTATTGATGAAGGAATTTTCCCAGTCATGAAAACCGACTGCGAGAACATTTCCCGAATAATCTACAAGGACACCCTTGATTCTTGTCGAACCGAGTTCGATTCCAAGAGCTGTCTGCCCGTTTTCAATCAATTCTTTTGCTGACATACTCTTTCCTTTCGTTGTACCTGTGTTCTCAGGTTGCCTGTTTTTTCTTTGTCATGCAGTCAATGCCGACTGCGATCGCAAGGACAAGACCTTTGACGACCATCTGTGCATAGGAGCTGACATTCATCAGGATCATGCCGTTTGTCAGGGAACCGATGATCAGAACACCTGCAACAACTCCGGACATGCTTCCGACACCGCCGTTTACTGATACGCCTCCGAGAACAACGCAGGTGATGACGTCAAATTCATATCCTTTTCCTGCCGTATTCTGTGCGGATCCTGCACGGGAGAGCATGACGATTCCGGCAAGACCTGCGAAGAAGCCTGAAAGTGCATAGATGAGATACTTTGTTCTGCTGACACGGATGCCTGAAAGTTCCGCCGCTTCCTCATTTCCACCGATTGCATAGAAGTAACGGCCGAAATAGGTTTTATTCAGAATAAACGCGCCGACTGCAAAACATACAGCCATGATGATGGCGCAGATCGGGATGATGCCGACAGACCATTTTCCGAAAAATCCGAACTTGTCCGTGAAACCGGAGATCGGCATACCTCCTGAAATCAGATATGCAAGACCTTCAAAGATTGTCTGCGATGCAAAGGTTGCAATCAGAGCCGGAATTCCGATGGTGGAAACCATAAAGCCGTTCAAAAGACCGATCAAAGTAGCCGCTGCTACGGAAATGATGACCGCTATGCCCATCGGCATTCCCATATTTACCATAAAGTACGCGCAGATAATATTGACGAACGTGATAATGGATCCGATGGAAAGATCGATTCCTGCAATCAGGATTACGAATGTCATACCTACGGAAGCGATTCCGTATACTGCAACCTGCCGCAGGATGGCGACAAGGTTATTCGGAGTAATAAAGTTTGGATTTGCAATTGTAAAAATGATAACTTCTGCAATGAATACAAGCCAGATTGCATTGCCTTTTACCAGTTTTTTCGCCTTCATTATGCTTCCTCCTTCACGACCTTAGAAGCAGCTGCCATGATCGTTTCGGAATTGAATTCCGGTTTTTCAAGCGATCCCGTAATGCGTCCCTCTGACAGTACGAGTATTCTGTCAGACATGCCCATCAGCTCTTCCATTTCAGAAGAGATCATCAATACGCTTCTTCCGTCCTTGACAAGCTCATTGATCAGTTTATAAATTTCATATTTTGCACCGACATCAATGCCGCGGGTCGGTTCATCAAAGATAATGACCTGGGCATCCGCAGCCAGCCATTTTCCGAGAATGACCTTCTGCTGATTGCCGCCTGAAAGATTCTTAACAAGCTGATTTAAGGATGGCGTCTTAATTGCCATTTCCTCTCTGTATTTTTCGGCCGTCTCCTGCTCTACCTTTTCGTTGATTACGGAAAATTTCGAGATTCTTTCATAGATCGGCATATTGATATTGTGCTTGATGGAAGTGCCAAGCAGAACACCGTGGCGCTTTCGGTCCTCCGGAACAAGGGCGATTCCAAGATTGATCGCTTCTCTCGGACTCTTCGGATTGATCTCCTTACCGTTCATGAAGATCTGTCCCTTTTCCTTCGGTGCCGCTCCGAAGATGACTTCTGCGATTTCCGTCCGACCGGCTCCGACCAGTCCGCCAAGTCCTAAAACCTCACCTTTATGAAGCTTCAGACTGATATCCTTATCTCCGTTTCCATAGACATGCCGAAGCTCCAGAACAGTCTGACTGTTGTCCGTATAGTCCGGACGCTCCGGGTACTTCTGTGTCATTTCGCGGCCGACCATCAGCTTGATCAGCTCATCTTCCGTCGCATTTTTTGTGATCAGCGTATCGATATATTCACCGTCACGAATGACTTCAATTCTGTCGGAAAGTTCAAAGATTTCCTCCAGTCTGTGGGAAATGTAAATGATTGCCACTCCCTGCGACTGCAGCTTCCGGACAACCCGGAACATATTTTCCACTTCACGGCTGGTCAGTGGAGCGCTCGGCTCATCCATAATCAGCACCTGCGCATGCTGCTGAATTGCCTTGGCAATTTCGATCATCTGCTGATAACCAACCGTAAGATTTTTGACAAGTTCCTTCGGATCGATATCGATTCCGAGTTCATCGAAGGCCTTCTTCGCCTCCTGGTTCATAGCCTTGCGGTCAATGACCAAACCCTTGCGGATCGGACGGCCGAGGAACAGATTTTCCGCAGCGGAAAGTTCGCCGACATTGTTAAATTCCTGGTAAATTATTGCGATACCGTTTTCAGCTGCAAGCTGCGGTGTCATACGGTCAAAGGTTTTTCCATTTACATGGATTTTTCCCGATGTGGGAACGACTGCTCCCGAGCAGGTCTTGATCAGAGTGGATTTTCCGGCGCCGTTCTCGCCGATCAGCGCCAGAATTTCTCCTTTCTTCAGATTCAGGGACACGTCCTTTAACGCAACTACACCGGGGTATTCTTTTCTGATATGTTCCAGTTCAAGTACATATTCTTCGCTCATAAAAATACTCCTTGTGTTCGAATGTTTATTTCATACCTGCCATAATAGAATCTACGTTGTCGGCATCAATCGGACCGACCTGGCGGAAGATATTGTGATCCGGAAGTTTGTCCGAAAGAATCAGAGCGAACATTGCGCTGCAGGCCTTTGCCGTATCTTCATCAGATCCTTCAAAACCGATGATTCCCTTGGATGCCTGGTTTCCTGACTGGATCTGCTGCAGCTGCTGCTTCGTCACATCTGTTGTAAAGATTCCCATATCATCCGGAACTTTACCGTTTGTATAGGTTGTCAGGGCTTCATTCGCACCGATCATAGGTCCGGCACCGATTCCTACCACAACCTTCAGGTTCGGGTTTTTCTGGAGAATTGTCTCAGTTGCGGTCTGCGCCTGGCTCGGCTCAAGTGCCGGCTGCTCTGCAACGATGGTATATTTTCCATCTGCGGATTCCTTCAGTCCTTCCTTGATACCATTTCCTCTTTCCAGAAGGACCTTTGTCTGCGGATAACCAAGTACAGCAACCTCTGCCTTGTTATCATCCGAAAAATGGTCGTTGATGAATTCTCCGGCCTGCTTTCCGATTTCCACACCAAGGGAGGTGTTGTCCAGAATCCAGTTGCCGTCCGTATTGGTCATAGGATCATCCCAGCACATTACCTTAATTCCGGCATCCTGTGCCTGCTTTGCCGCATCTTCCACGGCATCGGCATCGGACGGATGAATCATGATCAGATCGCACTTGGAAGAAACGAAGTTTTCGATCTGTCCGATCTGTGTGCCGGAATTGTCCTTACACTCGACTACGGTGACGTCAGCACCGTCTTTCTGCAGTTCTTCCTGCAGCGCCTTCATAACGCCTGCCCAGTATGCATTGGAAAGGGACTGAATTGTGATGCCGATCTTCTTTCCCTTTAATACAGAAGTATCCGCACTGTCATACAGTTCATCCGTTGCATTTGTTCCCTTTACCGAGCCTGTACCCTCAGCTGAGGAAGACGCTTCAGATGTTGCTTCTGCCGCCGATCCGGAAGCAGATGATGTTGTTCCTGTAGATCCGCATCCTGCCAAACTTCCGACTACCATTGTTGCTGCGAGGATAATTCCTAAAAGTCTTTTTTTCATTTTCGCTCTCCTGACTGCTCGGACTGCTAATCTGAGGCCGTGCTTTTTCTATGACTATACTGCACTGTCTGTTGCAGTAAGGGACAATGCAGCAAAATTTCGATTTTGAAATGATACATCAGTAACTGGATATTTTTCTGACTGAAAATGAGACCGTCTGTCAGCTGTATGTCACAGTCTCATATGAATTTGCTTTTCGGCATCCGCATGCCGTACCGGTTCTTTCCCATGACCGGCGCGGCATGCGATTCTGCCATAAAGGAAATGCTTATAAGAAGAAGGCTAAGTAATGTGATAAAAAAATCAGAAGCAGGTAAATGCACCATCAACGATGAAATCAGATCCTGTTGTAAATGTGGACGTATCGCCTGCCAGATAAACAACAATGGATTCCAGTTCTTCCGGCTTTCCGAGTCTTCCCATCGGAGCCATCGCATTCCATTTCTCGATCAGCGGAATGAGACTCGGGGAATTCAGCGTCAGATCCGTTCCGATGTATCCCGGGCTGATGCAGTTCACGCGAACGCCTCTCTTTGCCCATTCAATTGCAAGAGATTTTGTCAGCTGGATGACGCCTGCCTTGGATGCGTTGTATGCACACTGCGGCTGCGGTACATTGACGATGTGTGCGGACATCGAGGCTGTATTGATGATGGATCCGCCGCCGTTTGCCAGCATGTACTTTCCGGCTGCGATATCTGTCAGGAAAATGCCATTGAGGTTGATGTTGATGACCTTAAGCCACTGCTTTTCATAGTCCATATCCTCAGCTTTTTCATTGATGCAGATGCCGGCATTGTTGTGGCAGAAATTCAGTCCGCCAAGTTCATCAACGACCTGCTTTACCATGTCATCGACCTGCTCTTTATTCGTGCAGTCGCACTGAATTGCAATGACCTTGCGTCCTGTGCTTTCAGCGATCTCTGCAGCTGTCTTCTTTGCCGTTTCAATGTCGAGGTCGACGATTGCCACATCCGCACCTGCCTCAGCCAGTGCTGTAGCCGTACACTTTCCGATTCCTCTTGCAGCACCTGTGACGAAGCCCTTTTTTCCATCGAGACGCATCTTTTCAATAATACCCATAACATTCCCTCCTTTGGATGTTTTTAGTATACGTTTCCCCTATCTGATTCATGATTTGTTTCTCTTTATGTTTTAATTTATTTTGTCAAATCATTTATCAGATTGTGATTATATAATACGGCCCGCAGATCACTTTGTCAATTGCGCTTTATTTCCAGATTTCGCCTTATTTTTTTGTGCATTTTCCATAATACTGTCTTTTTTCGAACATTTTTTGTTAATTTTATTAATTCACTTTATAAAAATACGTTTTATTATTCCCTTTTACTTTTCTTTTTTATTTATACTTTCGCCGTGGTTGTTTTATCATTAGTTTTCTTTTTTCTTTCAAATTTTCAGATTATTGCTTTTATTCCATCGATATTACTTTTTCATTTTGACGCTTTGATTTAATAAAATGATTTTACATAATGTGAAGGTGATTTTCACAAAATGGGAGTTGCAAAAGCATCTTTTTATACTACAATAAGAATAGTTATTTTCATTGAACTGTGTATATTCAAATAAATTACGAATATAAGATTAACAATTTATCAGGAAAGGTACAGATGCCTCCCTCCATGAAACTCTATTGGGAGCGGGGGCCTCTTAAAAATAAAATCAACTCGCTATGAACAGAAGTATTACACCCGGTCAAATTAAGACAAACAACCGGATGCTCGTATTTGATTACATCTATCAACATCCGTCCGCGTCACAGCAGGATCTGATATATAAACTCAGACTGAGCCGTCCTACAGTTTCCTCCTGCCTTTCGGAACTTGAAGAATTTGGAATGATTGAAAAGAACGGACAGGTGTCAAGTGAACTCGTGGGGAGAAAGGCCGCTGCCTACTCCATCGTCAGCAACTACAGAATTGCAGTCGGGGTGCATATCCATGCCGACCGCATCACACTTTCCGCAGTCAATCTCTATGGAGAAGTCATCCGGACCGAGTCCGAGCAGATTCCATACTCAAACGATGCCTCCTACCCGCCCGCGGCCTGTGAAAAGATCAATGCCTTCATTGCAGAACTTCATTGCGAAAAGGAGCAGATTCTCGGAGTGAGTATCGTCGTTCCCGGACTCGTTTCACCCGACGGCACGACTGTAACCTACGGAAAGATACTTGACTGCACCGGACTTAAAGCAGAGCTTTTCACGCCCTATCTTGACTACCCATGCAGTTTCATCCATGATGCCTTTTCCGCAGCATCGGCGGAGATCTGGATTTCAAGAACAGAAACGGATGCAATCTATCTGATGCTCAGTACCCATTTCGGTGCGGCCTCCATCGTCGGAGGCCAGATCGATTACGGAAAGCACGGTCATGCCGCCACATACGAACACATTCAGCTTCAGAAGTCCGGCGAGCGCTGCTACTGCGGCAGACGGGGCTGTGCGGAAACCGTTCTCTCCGTGCAGAGTCTTCTGAAGGATTTTGACGAAAATCTCGATACGTTTTTCATGCAGGCAAGAAACGGCAATACTCCGGAAAACAAGAGATGGAAGAAATATCTGGAACACCTGGCGCATCTGATCCAGATCATTCATCTTTCCAGCGACTCCGACTATATTTTAAGCGGTGACCTTGCTCCTTATCTTACTCAGTCCGATATTCAGACGATCTATCAGCTGATCCAGAAAACCATACCGTTTCCGGACACACAGGATTATCTGCACATCGGCAGAATGCCGATGACCGGTATCTCCATCGGCGGAGCGCTCATCATGATCCGGCATTTTCTGGAAGAAGCGATCTGAGATCCTGTATGCTGCAGGTGTGAGTGGTAACCGCACCTGCTCCCGAAGTGACATTTTTTAAAACTTGTGTTTGACAGGCAAAACTCTTTTGCATACAATAAAGAACAGAATTAAGGCGCAGGTGTCTTCACAAAAGACATCTGCGCCTTTTCTTTTTTATTTCAGCAACAGCTTTTCAATAATGCAGTGTAAAAAGCACATATAGCTCCTCTTTATGTGTCTTTTACCGAAAGAAGGTGAACCCCGCCTATGAAAAAACTGGATAATATCGATCTCAAGATCATCAATATTCTGCAGGAAAACGCCCGCGCGACCTTAAAGGACATTGCACGTCAGGTCTTTCTGACCTCTCCCTCTGTCGCCGCTAGAATCGAGCGGCTGGAAAATGAGCATATCATTGAGGGATACCATGCGCAGATTAATCCGATGCTTCTCGACTATCACATCAAGGCCTTCATCAACCTCGAAGTGGAACCGTCCCAGAAGGTGAAATTTTATCCCTTCATCAAGGCAATTCCGAACGTTGTGGAGTGCAACTGCGTAACCGGTGATTACTCCATGCTGATCGAAGTCCTCTTTCAAAGTACGATGGAACTCGATCATTTCATCAATGAGCTGCAGCAGTTCGGGCGCACCAAGACGCAGATCGTCTTCTCCACAAGCGTCGAGCAGCGCGCAGTTCCCGTGCAGCCTCTCCCGGGTCACGAACGAAGTCAGCAGGAACAGGATCAGCCTGCAGAGGTGGCGAAATTCGGATAAGGAAAATCAGAAGCAGGATTAGCGGGAAATAGATGGAGTGGAAAATAAGACTGCTATTTCTTCAGTCTTTTCTGGATTTCCTTTCCGGTCGGCGTTCCCGCAAGTCCTCCGATTCCGCTTTCACGAAGGTCCGCATTCATCATCTGTCCGACCGATTTCATTGCATCAAAAACTTCATCCACAGGTATCTTGCTTGTAATGCCGGCAAGCGCCATTTCCGAAGCGGAAACTGCGTTCACCGCTCCAAGAACATTCCGCTTCACGCACGGTATTTCCACAAGGCCGGCCACAGGATCACAGACAAGTCCGAGAAGACTCTTCATTGCCAGCGCTGCCGCATCCGAAATCTGCTGCGGCGTACCTCCTCTTAAGGAGGTCAGGCCCCCTGCCGCCATCGCGGACGCGGAACCGATCTCCGCCTGACATCCGCCGGATGCTCCTGCAAGAGACGCCCGCTGTGCCAGAACACCTCCGATGCCGGCTGAGACATACAGGGCTTCTGTCATCCGGTCATCATCAAGCTTCATGGCTTCTTCCGCCGTAAGAAACACTGCGGGAATGACACCGCAGGAACCGGCAGTGGGAGCCGCAACGATACGCTTCATGCAGGCATTCGATTCGGCCGTTCGAAGGGCACGGATCATAACCATATTGATGAAGCTGCCCGTAAGAGCCTTTCCGGATGCGCACCATTCCTCCAGCTTTCCGGCATCCGTTCCGACAAGACCGCTTGCGGATCTGGCATGGGAATCATAGGCGCGATCTGTCTCACGCATGATCTCATACATATGCTTCATCCTCTGCCAGGATTCTTCCTGAGAGATGGCCTCCTCCGTGCAGTCTTCCGTCTGGATCACCTTCCAGAACGGCGTACCCGTCTCAATCGCGCGATCCGCGATTTCTTTCATGGAATTATACATGATCTGATCCTCACCTATTGTTTTCTCACTTTATTTCAAAACTTCTGAAGCAGAACTCTCTGCAGAAAATCCTTAGCAAGCGCACGAAATCTCACAAGAAACGTGCCGTCTGGAGAACCGGCCACGCTTCTATGCCGGTCGGAAGGCGTGCAGATGTTTCGTAGTGAGATGAGTGAAGCGCAGCGTGTTTTCGCAGAGAGTTCTGTTTCAGAAGGTTGACCTACCTATCAGCTGTCCTGCGACAGACTGAGATAGGTCACCTTCTCGACGCCCTCCAGATGTCTCAGCCACTTAAGGCCATCCTCCGGAATCTCCTGGTCACATTCCAGAACCATGACTGCGTCGCGGCCACGGCCATTGCGATAGAGCTGCATCGTGGCAATGTTGACCATCTTGTGCTCGAGCATGGAAGTAACCTCCGCCACATGTCCCGGCTGATCCAGGTTATGGACAATCAGAGTCGGATATTCTCCGCTGAAATTCGTGGTAATTCCGTCGATGGAATTGATACAGATCTGTCCTCCTCCGACAGAGGAGGCAATGATCTCAAGTGTATTTCCGTTGATGCCTGTCAGAAGAAGTTTCACGGAATTCGGATGTGCCTCTGATCCCAGGTCAATTCCCGCAAAAGAGAACTGAAGTCCGGCCTTTCTCGCGTAAAGGAAACTTTCCGGAATCCGGGGATCATCCACATCATATCCCATAAGTCCCGCAACAAGGGCCCGGTCCGTTCCATGTCCGCGTCCGGTCTGCAGGAACGACCCATGCAGATAGATCTGTGCCCGCTCTACCTCCTCTCCAAGAAGTCTGCGGCTGATATTTCCGATCCGGACCGCTCCTGCCGTATGTGAACTTGAAGGTCCGACCATCACGGGGCCTATAATATCAAAAAGGTTCATTCATACCTCTATTCCACGCAAGTAATTACGCCGTTTCGCTGAAATCCGTATCCATCGCCACCTGAAGCTGATACTCCGGATATGCCTTCTGTACTTTCGCTACCACATCCTTCCAGACTTTGCGGCGGTCCTTCGCATCAAAGCTGATGACAATGTCAAAACGAATTGTCTTTTCCTCTTTCTGCAGATAGAAGCCGTGCATCTGAAGAATATACGGATTGGATTTCACGATCTTCTCAATATCATTCCGAATCGTAATGGCTTCTTTATCCTTCGTATTGACCGAATAGACACCGATTGCGGTCAGAATCACGTTATATTTTTTGTATACCTCAATCGTAATCTCCCGGATCAGCTGATCGAGCTGGTCCGCCGAATAGGTATCCGGCACCTCGATATGCACAGATCCGTTCCAGGAATCCGGACCATAGTTATTGAGCACGAGGTCATAGGCGCCGCTGACATCCGGAAAGCTTGTCACCGTCTTTTTTATATTCAGTGCAAGCTGGTGATCAGCCCGCTCTCCCAGAAGCTGTGAAATGGTATCCCGCAGCATTTCGATACCGGATTTAATGATCACAACGGAAATGATCGCGCCGAGCCAGGACTCGACGGAAATGCCGACCGCGATATAAAGCACCGCCGCCACCAGCGTTGATGCGGAAATCACGGAATCAAGTCTTGCATCCTCGCCGGAATTGACCAGGGAATCCGAATGCACCTTTTCACCGACGCTCTTGACATACCTTCCGAGCACAATCTTCACAATGACCGCAACGGCGACGATGATCAGTGAAACCGCCGTGTAATCCGGCTTATCAGGATGAATGATTTTCTTCACCGATTCCGTAAAGGAAGAAATGCCGGCATACAGAACAATAACCGAAATGATCATCGCGCTCATATACTCGATTCTTCCATATCCGAACGGATGCTTCTTATCCGCCTCTTTTCCTGCCAGCTTCGTTCCGACAATAGTAATTACCGAACTTGCCGCGTCGGAAATATTGTTCACCGCATCAAGAACAATCGCGATGGAATTTGTCATAAGTCCGATCACTGCCTTAAATGCAGCAAGCAGCACATTGGCGATAATTCCGGTAATACTGGTCCTTACAATCGTCCGGTCCCTTTCCCGGGTCTGTGCCAGAAGATTATCTTCCCGCGATGAGGCAGCCTTCGCTTCCTGAATGCTGTTTATCTTTTCTTTCATATGAGCCATACTTTTTCATGTTCTCCTTTCCCTTGACACTGTTACTGCTATAGGTCGGCATTCATAAAATGTTTCCTGTTTTTATTCATATAACTATGGCGACTTACGCATATAATGATATCCGCGGATTGCTCCATTGCTGTGCAATTTTGCCCCTCATATCATCACATTATGGTAAGTAAATAAGAGAAAAGTCAACGTTAACTTTCAGCGGCCGCAAACTGCACCTTTCATGACTCACAGCCCCGCAAACATTCCGCATCATAGAAAAATGCAGGCATCTCAAAGGACACCTGCATCTTTGTCATTTTCATAAATCGAACTTAAAAATCCCAGCGGGTCGTTGCTACACCGCGGCTATTTCCTTGATATTATACTCATTTCCGCATAAAAGGACCGTATTGCCGCTGCCGCACTTCGGACATATCTTCCCGTAGCGAACCGTTTCATACTCTTCTCCGCAGTCCCTGCACACGGTTCTGGCCGGCAGAGTTTCCACCTTCAGCTCCGCCCCGGTTGCATATTTGCTTCGAGCCGTCACAAAGCCCCAGCCCTTATACAAAAATTCCGGAAGAATACCGCTGACCTCTCCGACCTCCAGCGTAACGCTTTTGGCCTCTGTCAGTTTATTTTCTTCTATAATATTGTCCACCGTGCGCAGAACGGAAATAAGCGTTCCGATTTCATGCATAATTACAATCACTCCATTTTCCTGCAAGTGCTTCGAAGCCCTTTACGCTTTCGCACCGGCCGCAGGTCTTTGAATCGTAAGCTTGATCTTTCTCTTGATACCGTGTTCCAGAATCTTTCTCGGGCCTTCGTCCGCATCACAATAATTTGCGAACTCCGGATGGTTGCGGACAAGATGAATCGCGTCAAACCGGCACTTTGTCGTGCAGAGTCCACAACCGATGCAGCGGTTCTGATCCACATAGGTCGCGCCGCAGTGCAGACATCTGGAAGCTTCCCGCTCCACATCTTCTTTCGTCATCACGATGCGGTCATCCCGGAAGGAATGTGTCTTCGCACTGTCGTGCCTGAGCTCTGTCCTCTTCGGGGCCTTAAGAGCCTCGGACGGGATCATGACATCGTCCTTATTGAGCTCGATAAAGTCTCTTCTGTTTCTGGCAAGCTTCAGATCCTGCCCCTTATTGACAAATCTGTGGAGAGAAATTGCCCCCTCTCTTCCGCCGGCAATCGCGTCGATCACAAATTTCTGTCCCGTGAAAATATCTCCGCCTGCGAAAATATCCGGATCTGAAGTCTGCATTGTCAGCGGGTCCGCAATCACAAATCCTCTCGGGCTGAGCTTTACCTTTGTGCCTTCCAGAAGCTTTCCCCAGTCAGGCTTCTGCCCGATGCAGAAAAGCACAGTGGAACATTCCGCCGTCTCGACCCTGGAATCATCGAATTTCGGATCGAATCTTCCCTCCGCATTTCGTACGGAAATACATTTATGAAAACGGATTCCCTGACATTTTCCTTCCTTTGCAAGGACCTCTGTCTGTCCCCATCCGTCATGAATTGTGATGCCGTCGGACTTGCAGGCATTCTGATCTTCCGGTCCCATGGGCATGTGATCATAATCTTCCAGGCAGTACAGATCCACCGATTCGGCGCCGCAGCGTACCGCCGTTCTGGCCACATCCGCTCCGATATTGCCGCCTCCGATGACCACAACCTTTCCCTGCAGTTTATAGGAAAGATCATGATTGACTTTACGCATAAAATCTATGCCGGACATCACACCCTGCGCGTCAGATCCCGGAATTCCAAGAGATCCGCCGTTCTGCAGGCCGATTGCGAGATAAAATCCCTGATATCCTTCTTCGCGAAGCTTTGGAATAGTCACATCCGTTCCGACATCCACACCGCAGCGGAATTCCACACCCATTTTTCTTAAGATGTCGATTTCGGCATTGACCACATTTTTCTCCAGTCTGAAATTCGGAAGACCGTTCATCATCATTCCGCCAGGACGGTCACTTTTTTCAAAGACCGTGACCGGATACCCCATATTGGAAAGATAATACGCGCAGGTCATGCCTGCAGGGCCGGCTCCGATCACCGCGATCTTCTGGGTATGATCCCTGTCATAGCCCCAGTGACGAAGCTTTTTCGGAATAAACCGATCTGCATTTTCAAGTTCCTGACGTGCCAGGAATTTCTTGATCTCATCGATGGAAAGCGGGTCGTCTACCAGTCCCCTCGTGCAGGCCTTTTCGCATCTCTTATTGCACACGCTTCCGCAGACAGCCGGGAACGGATTATCCAGACGGATCAGTTCCAGAGCATCCTCATAGCGTCCTTCCTTTGCCAGTTCAATATAGCCCTGAATCGCGACATGAGCCGGGCAGGCCGTTTTGCAGGGTGCCGTTCCTGTATCATAACAGTTCTTCTGATTGTCATCCCGATAATTTTTATTCCAGTACTGCGGTCCCCAGTCCTTAGTTTCATCCGGAATCGGCTGCTTCGGATACGTCACCGGTCCATGACTTGTGCACAATTTCTGTCCGAGTCTTGCAGCGCCGGCAGGACAGGCTTCCACGCATTTTCCGCAGGCGACGCACTTTTCCGTTGTCACTTCCGCCCGATATGCAGATGCCGAGGAATTCGGCTGATTGAAAAGCTGAGAGCAGCGAAGGCCGTAGCAGGATCCCACATTGCAGTTGCAGATCGAAAAGATATCATCTCTTCCATCGCCATTTGTAATCTGATGCATATAGCCGTTTTCTTCCAGTGTCACAAGCAGCTTTTCCAGATCTTTTCTCGAAATCGGTTTTACCTCTTTGTCTGTTTCCAGCAGATAATCCGCATAATCTCCGAGACCTATGCAGACTCCGTCTTCCAGTTCTCCACAGCCCTTTCCCTGCAGTCTCATGGCTCTTCGGCATACGCACGGCATCGTCACATAGTGCCCCTCATATTTGTCCAGCCAATGGGAAATATGCTCAATGTCAAGAGACTGACTCTCCTTCGGGATCGCGCTCTCCACGGGGATCACATGAAAACCTGTTCCGGCGCCTCCCGGCGGAATCATCTGTGTCAGTGATTTCATCGGCAAAACTCCCATTTCATCCTGGAATTTCGCCATTTCCGTCGGATACTTCTCGATGAGTTTTTTATTCATCATGAAATTTTCAGCCATACCGACAACAAAAACGGGAACGACATACTGCCGCTCTTTTTTCTCATTATGTCGGTTAAATTCCACGACGCCGATATCGGTCAGAGAATCCAGGACTCTGCGGGTTCTCGTTTCTTCCCAACCCATCTTTTTGACCAGATGTTCAAAGGTGATCGGCTTGCGCCTTCCCATCTTCAGCACCATTTCCGCCATCTCATCCGTCAGAAGCAGATCGAGCATGCGATACTCCGGACGACTTCGGTCCATCTTCTTTTTTCCGAGTTTGATGTCCATATCGTCGGTGATCATCTTCGCCGCTTTGACGATAAGCTTTCTTTCTTCCATTGTCTCCTCCAGATATGATTGCCAGCAGAACTGTTTGTTCAACCTGCTGTCTGTACATATGTTTTTTCGGCTGTTTTTTGTACTTTTTATTATAGGACGTGCTATACTTTCACTGAGTTTATAGAACGAAAGCTTTCTGCATAGTTTCGCATTTTCAGCATATTGCGAAACTGTGATGAAATCCCGGTTGGCACGCAATTCCCGCAATCCCGATCTCATCACTGCATATGCGGTTCATCTGGTTGGAAACGGAAATGGAAAAAAAGAAAAGTACAAAAGAGCTACTCAAAGAATCAGTCATCGAACTGGTTGAAAAAATGCCCGTAAATAAGGTAACTGTGGAAATGATTTGTGAAAACTGCGGTGTCAGTCAGCGCACCTTTTATAACTATTTCAAGGATAAATATGAGCTGATTTCCTGGGTATACACGGAAGTTCTGGATAAACAGTGCCACGGTGCGGATCAGCCAAAGTCAATGCATGCCACAATTTCCGCGTTGGTCGTCAATATTGTCAGTCACAGCCGCTTTTACTGCAGTGCTGTAAAGTTTACCGGCCAGAACAGCTTTATGCATAGTATTTTTCAGCCGCTGCGGGAAGCTTCCATCCATCTGATCCGGGATGTTTTTCATGACGATATTACGGAAGATCTCAGCAATGCCGTTGATTTTTACATCTTCGGCTGCATCGGTTTTATGGAATACCATCTTCTGCAAAACGATATCACGCCCGCGGAGGAGACGATAAGGATCTTTGAAAGCAATATCCCTTCCCTTCTGAAAAAATACCTGTAATCTTCTCTCAAAAATCTGTAAATATAGCGTTCAAATGTATCATCAATTTCTCTCTTTTTCAAAGATGTTTGATCACGGCAAGAAGATTACCGTCATCGGAGGTGGCAATGTTGCAGTCGATACGGAATTTAAGCTGAAGGATATCGGCGGAGAGTAAAAAGGAGCGGCCATTGAGGCCGCCCCTTTTTGTTCTTTGCTGCGTCAAATTTCATCTGTTTCAATTTCTGTCTGTTTCTTCAGTAGCACTTCTCTGAGCTTCTCAAATGCCGGAGTAAAACTGTCACGGATCAGAATCAGGAATTCATCAATTTCTTCTTCATTATAAAGATGAACCGATATATTTCTTTTTTTCAGCATTAAGAGCCACACCGGCTGATTTTCGATGAGTCCTGTTGCTGCGGCAAGTTTGAAAGTGTCTCTTGGAGATCCCGTTTCTGCAGCGCTGACTC
The DNA here is from genome assembly GCA_964470725.1 of uncultured Lachnospiraceae bacterium. Taxonomy (GTDB): domain Bacteria; phylum Bacillota; class Clostridia; order Lachnospirales; family Lachnospiraceae; genus Chordicoccus. The sequence goes on from CAYYEB010000005.1 coordinate 26,812, forward strand.
CGTCGGCCTCAAGTACCGCCTTCAGTGCCTTCCAGGCCAGTTCAAAGGTAAGATTGAACTGACCAATTACACCGGTACGATAGATCTCATTATTTTCCGCCATTTTATAGTCAGCGCTGTTCAGCACATTCAATGATCGACAGAAATTTTCAATCTTTTTCATAGATGATGACTCCGTCTCTTTCAATCTCTTTCTTCAGTTCCTCTGAAATCGGTCTGCTCAGATCAATCAGATCAAATCGCAGAAGGCTCCATGTTTTTTCCTGCACATTCCAGTAAAACTGATCGAAATTGCCTCCGAACACCGCCAGGTCCACATCACTCATCTCACGAAATGTTCCTCTGGCTCTTGAGCCGAAAAGGATCAGTTTTTCAACTCCTGCCTGTTCTGCAAATCGCACCACATCACGATAAGCTCTTTCAGGTACCGGATTACTATCATTCGGCTGCAATCGTTTCATTCACTTGCGTCCTCCGCCATCACAATGTTATCTGCAGTCATCATTGTAACAGATTGCTGATGTCGGGTTCAATCGGCGGGAATGTCTGTTCTCATACCGATATGTTACTGTTCGCGCTTATGGTAGACAGGGCCTTAAATCATGACCTGTACCTAGAGTTATGTCTGAACAGTAACTTCGATATTAATAGCGTTGCTGTTCACAGACATAATTAATCAAAATTCTACCGTCTTCGGCTCATGTGTGAAGCTGCAGAATGTAGCCTTGGCGTTCTTGAGATAAAATACCGCTGTATTTCCGTCTCCGGCCTTGTATGTCTTCTTGAGGGACGGCATTGCGTCCAGCATTGCTTCCTGCACCTCAATATTATCATCGTAAACAGCTTCCGCCGTAAGTCTGATCCATTCGCCCTTGTTCATTGCGCTGATTTCAATCTTCGGGTTCTTCAGCAGCTGCTTTGCAACATCTTTTTTGAGACCTGTCTGAAAATACAGCTTGCCGTTATAGATCATCTGAGATCCGAACGGACGAACATGCGGCTGACCATCTTCATCAGTTGCCAGATACCAAACCTTTGCTTCCTGTAAAAACTTTAATACTTCTTCCATATCTTTCATCTTCCTTTCTGCCCTGTTTAGTGAAATGAAGGCTTTTGCAATAAAAATATCTACAGTCACATTATAGCTTTTTGAGAAGTAATGTAAAGTATTACTTCTGTCGCAAAAAGTTTTTCGAATTTCTCAAAAAAACTTGACAACTTTTCCGTCTGTGCTATA
>CAYYEB010000006.1:0-26233 GCA_964470725.1 uncultured Lachnospiraceae bacterium
GCAGCGTGTTTTCGCAGAGAGTTTTGTTCTTGTGAAGCGGATGAACTTCAGTTCAGCGATGCCAGATCCGTGTAGAAGGTCGGATAGGAGACATCCACACATTCGGCATTTAGGATTCTGGTGCTGTCGTCAGCGATCAGCCCTGCAACGGAGAAAGCCATTGCCATTCTGTGGTCCCCGTCGGGATCGATGACGGCTCCGTGAAGCCGTCCGCCATGGATTACCATGCCATCCTCGGTTTCATCGACCTGAATACCCATGAGGCGCAGATCATTTGTGATGGCAGCCAGACGGTCGGTCTCCTTGACGCGAAGTTCTGCCGCATCAGTGATGACGGTGTCGCCTTCCGCAGCTGCGGCCATGACGGCAATGATCGGCAGTTCATCGATCAGTGTCGGTATAAGAGAGCCTCCTATCGTTGTTCCATGGAGTTTCGAAGAACGCACAAGAAGATCGGAAACGGGTTCTCTTCCCTGCATCCGAATATTTGTCAGCTCTATTTTTCCGCCCATTGCGCGGATAACACGCAGAATTCCGTCGCGCGTCTCGTTAATACCCACATTTTCAATTAAGAGTTCGGAATTCGGTACAAGAAGTCCCGCAGCCAGAAAATATGCTGCTGATGAGATATCTCCCGGAACGGTGATATCCTGTCCTTCAAGAATGGTTCCCGGATAGAGGATTGTTGTCACCTCATCAGAACCGTTCTTTTTTTTGACCTTCAGGTTGCCGCCGAATGCCTGAAGCATAAGCTCCGTATGATTCCTGGAGAGCGTGGGTTCCGTATAGAAGGTCGGATCATCGGCATAGAGACCTGCGAAAAGAACGCAGGATTTTACCTGAGCGGATGCGACTTTGTTTGTCCAATGAATGGCCTTTGGATGTCCTCCGTGAATAATCAGAGGAACGCAGTGATTCTGGTGTACGGAATCGACACTGATTCCCATGGCAGACAGCGGTTTCATGATTCTTCCCATCGGACGTTTCTGAAGGGAACGATCCCCGGTGATTTCGCTGGAAAAGTTCTGACCTGCCAGAATACCGGACAAAAGCCGGACGGTTGTACCGCTGTTTTTCGCGTCCAGAATCACTCCCTCCGGAGCGCGAAGACCGTGGAGACCCTTGCCGTGAATAACGAGAAGCTGCCGGGGCTGTGAAAAAGTGCCTGCAGGAACGTCATTGTCTTCCACCTCTTCGATCGTAATACCGAGCTTTCGGAAACAGTCGATTGTTGCAAGGCAGTCGGCGCTTTTCAAAAATCCTCTGACACGTGTTTCCCCTCTTGAAATTGCGCCAAGCATGACGCTTCTGTGGGAAATGGACTTATCCCCGGGTACTTTTATTTTTCCGTGAAGCGAGGCAGCTCTTGTGATTCTTTTATTCATAAATTGTATATCCCCTTCCCTTCAGTATTTCGATGGCTTCTTTCATAGAATCTTCCTCATAAAATTCCACGCGAAGAGCGCCCTGCTCATATTCACGGTTGTGTACGATGCCGATGTTCTTAATGGAAATGTGCTCTTTTGCAAGAATGTCGGCAATTGTTGCGATCGCACCGGCTTCATCCACAAGATCGATGTAAATGCGGAAAATGCGTCGGATCGATCCTCCGACGTCTGTTGCAAAGCTGTCTCTGTATTCCTTACATGCAGTGAAATATTCCAGGAGCTTATCGGCATCCCCGTTTCGGATGTAAAAGCGAAAATCCGTCAGGGTACGGATGTAGCGGTCGATAAGCGCACAGATATTGTCGGCATTGGCCAGACAGATTTCCTGCCACATCTGCGGCGAAGAAGAGGAAATTCTGGTAATATCCCGGAAACCGCCTGCAGCAATGGCCTTCATATAATGATCCGGTCCGTCGGCGTCATGTACCATATTGACCAGTGCGGCAGAGATGACGTGGGGCAGATGGCTGATGGCTCCGACGACGTAATCATGTTCTTCATAGGACATGACAAGCGGAAGTGCACCGAGATCGGAGATCAGTTTTGAGAAACGGCTAACCTTTTCAATGGCGATGTTGTCTCCCGGAGTCAGGATATAATAGGCGTTTTCAATCATATGATCTGTGGAATTTGCGTATCCCGTCTTTTCGGAACCGGCCATCGGATGGCCACCGATGAATGATTCATCGAGCCCCAGTGCATGAACGGTCTTATGGATGTCCGTTTTTGTGGAACCCACATCGGTGATAATCGTTTTTGCTCCGATATACGGTTTTAACTGCTTCAGATAATCAAGCATTGTGACGACAGGAACACACAGAAAAATATAATCACAGCTGCGGAACGTATCATCGATACTGTCGACAGCTGTGTTAATGACGCCTTCTTTTAATGCCTGATCGAGAACCGAGCGGGTTCTGTTATAGGCAATGATCTGGGTATCCGGCTGGTTTTTTCGAATCGTTTTAGCAATGGATCCGCCGATAAGCCCTAAACCGATAAAACCTGCTACCATGGTATAAACTCCTAACATATGTATGGTTTTTGTTTGGTTCATTTTACCACGTTAAAGCTAAAAAGGAAACAGGGACGATGAGCATTGCTCTTGCTTAGTGATAGTCGGCCGCAGACAGTATGCGCCTGTGGCCTTTGCATCCTCTTTTCTCGAAAAAGTAAAGAATCCCGAGGTACGGATGAGAACTGAATCGTCAGTTTTTTCACAAATGTGAAAATTGGAGCGTATGATAATTGTATGAATTAAACAAAATGCTTGAATAACAGAACGGTTATTCGTATAATATTTCTATCTTAAGTTTTTCGGGAGGTACTATATGGACATTTATAGAACGGACAGGGTACGCAACGTAGTTTTGCTTGGCCATGGCGGTGCAGGAAAGACAGCACTGACAGAGGCCATGGCTTATCTTTCCGGGATTACAAACCGTCTGGGCAGCGTGGCGGACGGAACAACAATCAGTGACTATGATAAAGAGGAACAGAAGAGAAAGTTCTCGATTGAGACATCAGTAGTTCCGATTGAATGGGATAAATATAAAATCAACATTCTTGATACACCGGGATATTTTGATTTCGTCGGCGAAGTGGAAGAGGCGGTCGGCGTAGCTGATGCGGCGATTATCGTTGTTTCCGGCAAGGACGGTGTTCAGGTCGGCACAGAGAAGGCGTGGGAAATGTGCGAAGAAAGAAATCTTCCGCGCATGATTTTCGTCACAGGAATGGATCACGATGATGTCAGCTATCGTGAGGTTGTAGAGAAACTGCAGGAACTGTTCGGAAAGAAGATTGCTCCTTTGCATATGCCGATTCGTGAGAACGGAGAGTTTACGGGATATGTAAATATCGTCAAGCAGGCCGGCCGTCATTTCATTGCAAAGGGCAAGAAGGAAGAATGCCCGGTTCCGGATTATCTGAAGGGGTATCTTGAAACTTATCGTGAAGGCCTGCTGGAATCCGTAGCGGAGACATCAGATGACTATATGGAACGCTACTTCAATGGGGAAGAGTTCACAACGGCTGAAATTTCAGCAGCTCTGGCGATGAATATTGAAGACTGCACAATGGTGCCGGTCTGCATGGGCTCCTCTACGGAACTGAAGGGTGTTGCAAACCTGTTGGATGATATCGTGGAGTACTTCCCGGATCCGACAAAACGTCCGTGCTCCGGAATCAGTCAGAAGACAAATGATATCTTTGAGGCAAATTATGATTTCCAGAAGCCGAAGTCAGCGTATGTATGGAAGACCATTGCGGACCCGTATATCGGAAAATACAATTTGATTAAGGTTTGTTCCGGTACGTTAAAGGGGGACGATGTCCTTTATAATACGGAAAAGGGAAATGAAGAAAAACTCGGAAAACTTTATGTGCTTCATGGCAACAAACCGGAAGAAGTGGAGCAGCTCTTCGCAGGAGATATCGGAGCTCTGGCAAAGATGGGAGATGTGGAGACAGGAGACTCTCTTTCCACAAAGGCGCAGGCAGTGCTTTTTGCGAAGGCTATTCTTTCCGTACCGTATACGGTGAAACAGTATAAGGCTGTAAAGAAGGGCGACGAAGACAAGATTGCTTCTTCTCTTCAGAAACTGGAGACAGAAGACCGCACATTCAAGGTGAAAGTGGATTCTGCAAACCATCAGAGTCTTCTCTACGGTATCGGAGATCTGCAGCTTGAAGTTATCAAGAGCAAACTGAAGGACAGATATAAGGTTGAGATTGAACTCGGTGAGCCGAAGGTTGCATTCCGTGAAACGATCAAGAAGAAATCCGATGTGGAAGGAAAATACAAGAAGCAGACAGGCGGACATGGCCAGTACGGCGATGTCAAGATGAGATTTGAACCGAGCGGAAATCTGGACGAACCGTATGAATTCAAGATTGAGGTTGTCGGAGGATCCGTACCGAAGAACTATTATCCGGCAGTCGAAAAGGGACTTGCAGAATGCGTACAGAGCGGACCGCTCGCAGGTTATCCGGTCGTTGGCGTCCGTGCAACTTTGTATGACGGATCCTATCATCCGGTAGATTCTTCGGAACAGGCATTCAAGACCGCTACGCATATGGCATTTAAGGATGGCTTTATGAAAGCAGGCCCGGTGCTTCTCGAACCGATCGTAAATCTGAAAGTTACAGTCAAGGACCAGTCCACCGGTGATGTCATGGGAGATCTGAATAAGAGACGCGGCCGCGTACTCGGAATGAATCCCGGCAAGAATGGTAAGACAATCATTGAGGCTGAAGTGCCGCAGGCGGAACTCTATGGGTATGGCACGGTTCTTCGCTCTATGACAGGCGGTTCAGGAGACTTCTCCTATGAATTCGCCAGATATGAACAGGCTCCGTCGGATGTGCAGGAGAAGCAGATCAAGGCAAGAGCAGAAAAAACTGAGAAATAACGGCTAAAATAGTCGTACTCACAAAAAGACATCCCCCGGCCCTCAAAATCGTTTTTGATTCGGGTCCGGGGGATGCTTTTTGCGAGTACTTGATGTCCTATAAGAGCGTATTGAACTTTACTGTTATATCTCGAAATGTTCACTGAAGTTTTTAGTACGGATTGATTTATTGTGCAGACGAATGCCCAGCGGAAAAATCACCCTCCGGACCTGAATCAAAAACGATTTTGAGGGCCGGAGGGTGTATTTTTCTGCCGGGCATGACCGTTGAGCATAATTTCAATACACTTATTTGTTATCCAGCGAATCCGCCTCGATCACCGGAGCCGGCTGATCACTGATCTTGTTGAGCATCTTTGTGATCTTATGCGTCGTACTCTTGACCTTTTCCACTGACCCGTTGTGATTGAGCGTATCGATGATGCTGGCCATATACTTATACATATTTGCCGTTTCATAATAAGGCTTCTTGAGGAGCTCCGCAGGACGATAATGCAGATTCGTTGTAATCAGCTTCGTGAAGAGGCCCTTTTCATAATACTCATCAAATTTATCAAATCCATCCGTAAAAAGACCGAAGGTTGTACAGATAAAGATCCGTTTTGCACCCCGGGACTTGATCTGTTTGCAGACATCCAGCATGGAACCGCCGGAGGAGATCATGTCGTCGATGATGACGCAGTCCTTGCCCTCCACAGAAGCACCCAGAAATTCATGTGCAACAATCGGATTTTTTCCATCCACAACTCTGGAGTAATCACGCCTTTTATAGAACATGCCGATATCCGCTCCGAGAATATTGGAGAAGTATACGGTGCGGTTCATGGCGCCTTCATCCGGACTGATTACCATAAAGTGATCAGCGTCAAACTGCAGATCAGGTGCGCATTTCAGAAGTGCACGCAGAAACTGGTAAGTAGGCATGAAGTTATCGAAACCGCTGAGAGGCACGGCATTCCGGACGCGGGGATCATGTGCATCAAACGTGATGATTTCGGAAACTCCGTAATTTTTCAGTTCCTGCAGCGCCATTGCCGCGTCGAGGGATTCACGTCCGCTGCGCTTGTGCTGGCGGCTTTCGTACAGGAACGGCATAACCACATTGACGCGGGCTGCCTTTCCGCTAGCTGCAGAAATGATTCTCTTTAAGTCCTGAAAATGATTGTCGGGTGACATGTGGTTGATTCTTCCGCAGACCTTGTATGTGACACTGTAGTTCATCACATCTGCGATAATATAAAGATCGGTTCCGCGTACGGATTCGTTGATGACGGCTTTTCCTTCGCCGGTTCCGTAACGGGAAAGATGAGTTTCCAGAAGATAACTTGGTTCGATATATCCCTGAATTGTTTCGGCATATTTGTTTCTTGACGCGATTGCCTTTCTCATCTTGACGAGACTTGAGTTTACCTGACGCGCAATACCGCGGCTGCCCTCGAGATAGGCAATTTTCAGCGGAGCGGCAGGAAGGATGACTTCACGGTTTTCAGATCCTGACATGGTTTCCTCCTGATAAAAAGTCCCTTGATACGCAGGAGATTATAGCATTTTCATTTTCTGGATTCAAGATACACATCGACATCATAAATATGGTATGATATTGTATAATTCCGTTGCAGAAAGTTTCAACAGATAATAAAAGCATCTTTTTGACGGACGTGATACTGCTTAAAAACCCGTAAGTGAGGATAGTAAATGTCAGACAGAGGACATGAAATAAAATCAGTGGAAAAGGGGAGCATCGCCTGGGAAATGGGCGTGGAACCCGGCATGTCCGTTGTATCTGTCAATGGCAAGGAGATCGAGGATGTCTTTGATTATCGGTATCTGATGGCGGATGATCATGTGGATGTACTGATCCGCGAAAAAAGCGGAGAAGAAACCCTTCTTGAGATTGATAAGGACCCGGAAGAGGATTTCGGCGTGGAATTTGTCAGCGGACTGATGGATGATTACCGCTCCTGCAGAAACCACTGCATTTTCTGCTTTATTGATCAGATGCCGAAAGGCATGCGGGATACCCTTTATTTTAAGGACGATGATTCGCGCCTTTCCTTTTTGCAGGGAAATTATGTGACGCTGACAAATATGTCGGACCATGATATAGATCGGATTATCCGTTATCATATGGAGCCGATCAATGTGTCAATTCAGACGACGAACCCGGAACTTCGTGTGAAAATGCTTCATAACCGTTTTGCAGGTGACATCTTTCCGAAGTTGAAGCGGCTGAAGGACGCACATATTGTATTAAATGGTCAGATCGTTCTCTGCAAGGGGTGGAATGACGGCGCGGAATTGGATCGCAGTATCCGTGATCTGACGGAATATCTTCCTGAGATGCAGAGCGTATCTGTCGTTCCGGTCGGACTTTCGAAGTACCGGCAGGGGCTGCAGCATCTGGATCCCTTTACAAAGGAAGATGCCTGTGAGGTCATTGATCTCATTGAAGGCTGGCAGAAGAAGATCTGGGATAAACTTGCGGCTTCTTATGTGCCGGAAGAGGGGGAAGTGACACCGGATCTTTTAAGAGGTGCACCGAGACACTTCATTCATGCTTCGGATGAATGGTACCTTCTTGCGGAACGGGACCTTCCTCCGGCAGATAACTATGATGGATTTGTGCAGTATGAAAATGGCGTGGGTATGCTGCGGCTGCTTCAGATAGAAGTGGACGAGGCTATTCGGAAATATAAAAAATCAGGGGAGACGGGAACGGGAAATCCTCAGAATGCACGCAGGGTTTCGTCGGTGACGGGACTTCTGGCGGCTCCCTATATTCAGAAATATGCGGATCGGATTGAACAGAACTTTCCTGGAAATCATCTGACGGTATATCCGATCCGGAATGATTTTTTCGGTGAGAGAATCACCGTGGCGGGACTCATCACAGGACAGGATCTGATCCGCCAGATGAAGGAAAAGAAGGAACAGGGAACGGATCTTGGCGAAGAACTGCTGATCCCGGTCGGGATGCTCAGAAGGGGCGAGAGGGTTTTTCTTGATGATCTGACCGTGGACGATGTGGAACGGGAACTTGGCATGAAGACCAGAATCGTCTGGGAAAGCGGTGAGGATCTGGTCCGGGCCCAGCTGGGACTTCCCCCGAAGAAAGAGGAGGACAGACAGGTATATGAGTAAACCGATAGTTGCAATTGTTGGAAGACCGAATGTCGGAAAGTCTACATTATTTAACGCGCTGGCGGGATCCAGAATATCCATTGTCAAGGATACTCCGGGAGTGACGCGTGACAGAATTTATGCAGATGTGGAGTGGTCAGGATATCATTTTACGCTGATTGATACAGGCGGAATTGAGCCAGAATCCAGTGATGTGATTTTAAAACAGATGCGGGAGCAGGCACAGATTGCCATCGATACGGCAGATGTGATCATTTTCATGACGAATGTGCAGCAGGGGCTTGTGGACGCTGACGGTAAGGTTGCGGATATGCTCCGTAAGTCCGGTAAACCGGTGGTGCTGGCTGTCAATGCGGTTGATAATTATAAAAAGCAGGGACTTGACGTCTACGAGTTTTATGAGCTGGGACTTGGAGATCCGATGCCGATTTCTTCGGCCAACAGACAGGGGTTGGGAGATCTTCTTGATGAGGTTACAAAGTATTTTCCGGAAGAGGATGATGACGATAAGGAAGACTCTGTTCCGAAAATTGCGGTCGTCGGAAAGCCAAATGTCGGAAAGTCAAGTATTATCAATAAACTCCTTGGCGAGCAGCGTGTGATTGTCTCCGATGTTGCCGGAACAACGAGAGATGCCATCGATACACCGGTGAAATGGCACGGAAAGGACTATATCCTGATCGATACGGCGGGTCTTCGACGCAAGAGTAAGATTAAGGAAGAACTGGAACGCTTTACAGTGATCCGCACGGTGGCAGCTGTAGAACGTGCCGATGTTGTGGTTCTGGTCATTGATGCGGTGGAGGGAATCTCCGAGCAGGACGCGAAGATCGCAGGAATCGCCCATGATCGCGGCAAGGGAATTGTCATAGCGGTCAATAAATGGGACGCTGTAAAGGATAAAGATGCCAACAGCACGAAGGAATTCGAGAAAAAAGTACGACAGACACTTTCCTATCTGTCCTATGCGGAAGTGATTTTTATTTCAGCCGAGACAGGTCAGAGATTAAATAAACTTTTTTCAACGGTGGATATGGTTCTTGAAAATCAGAACCGCAGAATTCAGACCGGCGTACTGAACGAAATTATGACGGAAGCTGTAGCTCTTCAGCAGCCGCCTTCAGACAAGGGACGCAGACTGAAACTGTATTATATTACCCAGGTTGCGGTGGCGCCGCCGACATTTGTGATCTTTGTCAATGACAAAAAACTGATGCATTTTTCCTATGTCAGATATATCGAAAATCAGATTCGCCAGTCATTTCCCTTTGAGGGAACGGCTCTGAAGATCCTGATTCGGGAAAGATCCGATAAGACAAAGACAACCATCGAAGAAAAATATAAGTGATGAAGGGGAATTGATATGTTTGTCAGAATCATCAGCATTCTGATCGGATATGCGTTCGGGCTGTTTCAGACGGCCTACATTTACGGAAAAGTACATGGGATGGATATTCGCACGGTCGGGTCCGGCAATGCAGGAACGACGAATACGATGCGTACATTCGGAAAAAAGGCAGGCCTTATCGTATTTGCCGGCGACTGCCTGAAAGCGTTTCTGGCAGTTCTGGTAGTCTGGCTTCTGTTTCATAACAGATATCCGGATATTCAGTGGACACTCAGAATGTACGCGGGGTTCGGAGCGATTCTCGGACATAATTATCCCTTTTATATGCATTTTAAGGGCGGAAAGGGAGTTGCCTGTGTGGCCGGACTTGCACTTGCATATAATCTTCAGATGTTTCTGGTGGGTCTGGTTCTGTTCATCCTTGCAGTGACGATTACGCATTATGTATCCCTGGGAAGTCTGCTGGTGGGACTGACACTCTTCTTCGGAACAATTATAGCCGGGCAGACCGGATATTTTGCAATGACACCGCATCATCTTGCGGAACTTTATATTCTGACAGCGATTGTAACCGGTCAGATATTCTTTTCGCATCGTTCAAATATTTCGCGTCTTATCCACGGGACGGAAAGAAAAACATATATTTCTTCAAAGAAAACAAGTCGAAAGGGGAAAGGAAGAAGAAAATGATCAAGACTTCTGTGATCGGATGCGGAGCCTGGGGACTTGCTCTGGCGAAGCATCTTTCGGGAGTGGGCAACGATGTCGTCGTATGGGCCCACAGCGAAGAAGCAAGGGAGGAACTGGAGACAACACACAAATCCGTGCGTGCCTTTCCGGATATTGAACTTCCGTCTCTTATCCGTTATACGACGGATAGGGAGAAAGCTGTAAAGGATAAGGATCTGGTTGTTATGTCAGTGGCTTCTCCGTTCACGAGAGACACGGCAAAGAAATTCAGTCCCTTCATCAGAAAAGGACAGAGAATTGTGACGGTGACAAAGGGAATCGAAGAGGGAACCCTGATGACGCAGGTGGAAATTTTGCGTCAGGAGATTCCTCAGGCAAATGTGTCAGCACTTTCCGGACCGACACACGCGGAGGAAGTGATCCGGGATCTTCCGACTCTGATTGTTTCGGCCTCGGAGGACAGGGCTTCAGCGGAATATGTGCAGGACGCCTTTATGGGACCGACCTTCCGCGTTTATACAAGCCCGGACGTACTTGGTGTGGAACTGGGCGGATCGCTTAAAAATGTGATCGCGCTTGCCGCAGGAATGGCTGACGGAATGGGCTATGGAGATAATGCAAAGGCGGCTCTTATCACCCGTGGGATTCACGAGATTTCAGGCCTGGCGATCAGGATGGGTGCGCATCCCGAAACCTTAAACGGTCTGAGCGGAATCGGAGATCTGATTGTGACCTGTGCATCCATGCATTCGAGAAACCGCCGTGCGGGAATCCTCATGGGACAGGGAAAGAGTATGGATGAGGCGATGAAGGAGGTCGGACAGGTTGTGGAAGGAGTGTATTCCGCAAAAGCGGCCAAGGCACTGTCCGAGAAGTACGAAACGTCGCTTCCGATTATCGATGAGGTGAATCGCGTCCTCTTCGAAGGCAAAGATCCGAAAGAGGCCGTGACGGATCTGATGCTCCGGGACAGAAAGATGGAGGCCAGAATCAGCCCAGAAGATCTTCCGGAACAGTGGAAGAATGGAAATTCTCGTTGAGACTGTCGATCATGGCCATTTCGTCGTCACTGAGCTCGAAATCAAAAATCTGAGTATTTTCCAGCAGCCGGTCGAGCTGAGATGTCTTCGGAATGACACTGCATCCTTTCTGGATAAGCCAGCGCAGACCGACCTGAGCCACGGAGCGGAAATGCTTTTCCGCAATTCGGATGAGAACATCTTTTTTCAGATAGGCTCCCTGCGCAAGCGGGGAGTAAGCCTGTACGAGGATGCCGTTTTTCTGGCAGAACTCCCGTAGGGGATCCTGATTGAGCAGAGGATGGTATTCGATCTGATTGACTGCCGGAACGGTATCGGAATTCTCCATAAGTTCTGTCAGCTGCAGTTCGTTGAAATTGGAGACCCCGATGGCTCTGGCACGGCCGCTCTTCTGGATTTCTTCCATGACATGCCAGGTATCGAGATAGCATCCCGGAACAGGCCAGTGGATCAGATAGAGATCTACATAGTCCAGTCCCAGACGTTCAAGGCTGCGTTCAAATGCGCCCTCCACATTTCCGATTCTCTGTGCGGTATTCCATATTTTCGTTGTGACGAAAAATTCGTCCCGCGGTATACCGCTCTCGCGAATTGCCTCTCCGACCATATCCTCATTTTTATAAGACGAAGCTGTATCAAACATGCGATATCCCATGCCAATGGCATCATGAATCGTCTGTTTGATATCAGATTCCTCTGCTATCATATGGGTGCCCAGCCCGAGAACGGGCATGGCGATTCCCGTATTCAGAACAATCGTTTTCTCCATAGAAGTCCTCTTGCTTTCATTCATAGGTTTTGTTAGTATAGCAAAAAGGTATTACCATATAGAAAATAATTTATTACAAAAATATTAAGAGGCGTGCCATGACAATCCCGGAAATTATGAAACATCGAATGACCCTCTCCTTTGAGGTGTTTCCTCCCAAAAAGGATAAACCTCTGGAACCGCTGTTTGAGGTGCTGGACAGGCTTTATACCCTGAAGCCGGACTTTATCAGCTGTACCTATGGCGCTGGGGGATCCAATGTCGGAAGACATATGGAAATTTGTGAATCCATTCAGAATTCCGACAATGATACGATAGCCTTATCACATTTCACATGCATCGGAAGTACAAAGGAAGACATCAAAAAGCAGATGCTTGAGTGCCTGAACCACGGTATCAATCACATTCTTGCACTTCGCGGAGATATTCCGGAGGGGTGGGGGGATACTCATGGTGATTTTCAGCATGCAAGTGAGCTCATTGGCTTTTTAAGAGAAGAATTCGGCGATAAATTCGTGCTTGCCATGGCGGCGGCGCCGGAGAAGCATATCGAAGCATCTTCCTTTGATGAGGATATTGCACATCTGAGAATGAAGCAGGATGCTGGAGCCGACTATCTGACGACGCAGCTCTGCTATGATGTGGAAGGTTTTAAGAGATGGCTTGACAGAATCCGCAAAGCAGGAATTACAATTCCTGTTGATGTCGGTATCATGCCGGTCCTCAATAAAAATTCTGTCATCAAGATGTGTCTGGGAACAAACGGCTGTTCTATTCCGCAGCCGCTGGCTGAACTTATCAGCCGACACTATAATGACTCTCCGGAAGATTTCCGGAAATACGGAATTGAATATACGATAAAGATGGTCTACGAATACATGACGCTCGGAATTAACGGAATCCATTTTTACAGTCTTAACAAGGCGGAATCTATGCTGGAAATCTGTGAAGGATGCGGACTCGTGTATCGGAAATAAATTTTTTGTGTTTGCATTGCTTGGAATATTAGGAGGAACTTCAATGCTGTCAGACATCGAAATTGCACAGGCTGCCAAGCCGAAAAAAATTACGGAAATTGCTGATAAAGCCGGAATTCCGGAGGAGTATCTGGAACTTTACGGTAATTATAAGGCGAAAATTGATACGTATCACCTGAAGACGGATGATGCATCCATCCCGAAAGATCACAAACTGGTTCTTGTGACGGCAATCACACCGACTCCTGCCGGCGAAGGAAAGACAACGACAACGATCGGCCTTGCAGATGGTCTTCAGAAGATCGGAAAAAATGTCATGGTGGCACTTCGCGAGCCGAGCCTTGGGCCGGTATTCGGCATCAAGGGCGGAGCCTGTGGCGGAGGTTATGCACAGGTCATTCCGATGGAAGATATCAACCTTCATTTTACCGGAGATATGCATGCGATTGGAGCTGCAAATAACCTCCTGGCCGCAATGATTGACAACCATATTCAGCAGGGCAATGAACTCAATATTGATCCGAGAAAAATTACATGGAAGCGCTGCGTCGATATGAATGACCGTCAGCTTCGTTTTATTGTGGACGGACTTGGCGGAAGGACGAACGGTACGCCAAGAGAAGACGGATATGATATCACTGTGGCATCCGAAGTTATGGCAATCCTTTGTCTGGCAAAGGATATGGACGATTTAAAGGAAAGACTGTCACACATTATTGTCGGATACACCTATGGGAAGATTGCGGAGCAGAAACCGGTGACGGCCGGAGATCTTCATGCCGAAGGCGCTATGGCGGCCCTCTTAAAGGATGCATTAAAGCCGAATCTGGTACAGACCCTGGAGGGAGTACCGGCAATCGTACATGGGGGACCGTTTGCCAATATTGCACACGGCTGCAACTCCGTACAGGCCACAAAGATGGCGCTGCGGCTTGGAGACTATGCCATCACGGAGGCAGGCTTCGGCGCTGATCTGGGGGCCGAGAAGTTCCTTGATATCAAATGCAGAATGGCCGGGCTTGTTCCTTCCGCAGTTGTTGTCGTCGCAACGGTTCGCGCATTAAAACATCACGGCGGCGTCGATTTAAAACATCTGAATGAAGAAAATCTGGATGCGCTCGAAAAAGGACTTCCGAACTTGCTTCAGCATGTGGAAAATATTATCAATGTATATCATCTGCCCTGTGTCGTTGCAATCAACGCATTCCCGACAGATACTAAGGCGGAACTGGATCTGATCGAAAGAAAATGCAAAGAACTCGGTGTCAATGTGGCACTGTCTGAGGTATGGGCCAAGGGTGGAGAAGGCGGAACTGCACTTGCAAAAGAAGTCGTTCGCCTCTGCGAAACCGGGGACAACAGCAAGTTCAGCTTTGCATACGATCTGGATGACAGCATCGAGGAGAAACTCAATAAGATTACGCAGAAGGTTTACCATGGCAGAAAGGCTGTTCTTACGCCGCAGGCGGCAAAGCAGGCCGCACAGCTTGAGGCAATGGGATATGGAAAACTTCCGATCTGCGTGGCCAAAACACAGTACAGCTTTTCGGATGATGCCAAGAAGCTCGGTGCTCCGAGGGATTTTGATATTACGGTTCGAAATCTCAAGGTTTCCGCAGGAGCAGGCTTTATTGTGGCATTGACAGGAGACATCATGACAATGCCGGGACTTCCGAAGCATCCGGCAGCTGAGAGAATCGATGTGGATTCAGAAGGGAAAATCAGTGGACTCTTTTAATCAGCTCACAATGGAACAATACACAGAGCAGCTTGCTTCTTCTTCTCCGGTTCCCGGAGGGGGAGGAGCGGCTGCTTATGTGTCTGCACTGGCGGCGTCTCTGGGCGAAATGGTAGGATCTCTGACGGTTGGAAAAAAGCGTTACGCGGCAGCGGAAGAGGAAATTCAGAACGCAATGACAGAAATGGAAGAGCTTCGCAGAAAGCTTCTTTCCATGAGTGATCGGGATGCGGAGGGATTCCTTCCACTGGCCGAGGCGTTTCGCATGCCGAAAGATACGGATGAGGAAAAAGAAATGCGGCAGGCGGCTCTTGAAGAGGGATATGCCAGGGCTACAGAGGCTCCTTTTGAAACGATTCATCTTCTGATGGACGTTATTTCGCTTTTGGAAATTTTTGCAAAAAAGGGGTCACGAGCGGCAATATCCGATGCAGGGGTCGGTGCGGTTTTTGCTTCCGCAGCGCTGAAAAGCTCGGCACTGAACATTTACATCAATACAAAATACATGAAAAACAGGGAACGTGCGAAGCGCCTTAACAGCGAAACATTTGAAATTGTGAAGGAGTACACGGCACGGGCGGAAAAAATCTATCGAAATGTGCAGAAGGGACTGTTGGAACAATGACAAGAATTCTGAGCGGAAAAGAAACGGCAGAATCGATTATGAGGCAAAACCTTGCACTTTCCCGCAAATATCAGAAAGAGCATGGGAGAAAACCGCAGGTTGCAATTGTACGGATCGGAGCAAAGGCAAATGATCTGGCCTATGAACGCGGTGTCAGAAGAAATGCCGAAAAAGCGGAAATTGAGGTCAATGTGCATGAACTTCCCGAAGATGCCGGTGAGATAGAGGTGATCGGCAGAATCGAACTTCTTAATCATGACAGAAATGTGGATGGAATCCTTCTGTTTCTGCCTTTGCCGAAGTCTCTGGATGAACGAAAAATCGTCAACAGTATTGCGCCGGAAAAGGATCTGGACGGAGCAACCGATGCTTCAAGACTTGGTGTTTATACAGGAAGCGGCACAGGATTTGCACCGTGTACGGCACAGGCGGTCATGGAAATCCTTGACCACTATGAGATTCCGATTGAGGGAAAAAGGGCTGTAGTGATAGGTCGCTCCCAGGTGATCGGAAAACCGCTCTCCATGATGCTGTTAAAGCGCAATGCAACCGTGACCATCTGCCACTCCAAGACACAAAATCTGGAAAAAGTGACACGTGAGGCGGATATTCTCGTCTCTGCGGCAGGCAGGATCGGAATGGTGACGAAGAATCATGTGAAAGAAGGACAGACTGTTATCGACGTCGGAATCAACTTCACGGAAGACGGAAAAATGACGGGAGATGTGCTCTTTAATGAGGTAAGCCCGATCGTATCCGATATCACTCCTGTACCGGGCGGTGTCGGGGCTGTGACTACGGCTGTACTGCTGTCGCATGCGTTGGCAGGGGCAAGGAGCGGACTGAAATAGAAAAGAAGAGGAAATTACTGTGAGCTCATCAGCGGAAGCAATCCTGATCATTGCCATTCTTGCCATCGTACTTCTGGCGGTTTCAATGATCAGCCACAACAGAACAGAGAAGGAAAAGTTTATTCAGAAATCGAAAAAGAGCTGGGGCGGCGGAAATCCTCCGAAGTATACGGACGAAGCATTTCGCAGTATCCGGCTCTTTTCAGATTACGCCGGCCAAAATGACGCGGCCTTCAGTGTGGATGACATTACCTGGAATGACTCGGATATGGACAATGTCTTCCTGAAAATCAACCGTACGCTCAGTTCTCCGGGGGAGGATGTTCTGTATGCCTGGCTGAGACATCCTCTTTTGACAAAAGAAAGACTGAATGTGAGGGATGCTCTGATTACACGTCTGGGAGATAATGAAGAACTAAGAAATAAAGTCAGCGGCATTTCCTATCGTATTGGCAGGGGAAAGAAAAATTCTTATTTTGAGGATGCCTTAAAGGCGGCACAGGCGCCGCGGGAAGGCAGCGGAAAATATATTTTTCTTTGCATACTCACAATTGTCAGTATAGCGCTGCTCTTTGTTCAGCCTGTGGCCGGTATCTGTGTACTTGTGGCTGATTTTATAGTGAATATAACGGTCAGAATGAGAAGCAGAACTTCCTGCGTGGGATATATTCGCGGATTCCGTGAGATTATAAGAACCATGAGGGGAGCGGAGCAGCTGATGGGCCTCGATATACCGGAGGCAGAGAAGGAGAAAAAGAATATTTCAAAAATTCTGAAGGAGTTTGAAGGATTTAGAAAAGGCGCCTTCTGGGTGACAGGGGCCGGTTCTGTCGGAACCGGAATCGGAGATGCCATATTGGAATATATCAATCTTTTCTTTCATCTTGATATGATCCAGTATGATCGTATGGCTGCCCAGATAAAGGGAAAGGAATCGGAACTTTTTGAACTGATGAGCTTTACGGGAATGTTTGATGCGGCAGTTTCGGCCGCATCCTTCCGGAAACTCTTAAAAAACTGGTGCAGACCGGAGCTGAATGATGGAGCGCGGGGATTCGTTAAGGCCGAAGAACTGTATCATCCATTGCTTGAACACCCTGTGAAGAATGACATTTGCACAGAGGGTGGAAATCTGATTACCGGTGCAAACGCATCCGGTAAATCAACTTTCTTAAAAAGCGTTTCCATCGGTGCCATTCTGGCCCAGAGTATCGCAACTGTCCCGGCAAAAAGCTGGAAATCTTCATTTTTCAGAGTGTATACGTCCATGGCCTTAAATGATAACCTTTCGGGTGGAGAAAGTTATTTTGTGGTGGAAATCAGATCTTTAAAGCGCATTATGGATGCTTCAAATGCGAAAAATTTACCGGAGACCTCAGAAGAAAAAGATTTTGATGAAAAGAAATCGAAAGACATGCAGGTTCCGGTGCTTGGCATGATTGATGAAGTGCTTCGCGGCACGAACACAATTGAACGTATTGCGGCATCGGCTCAGGTGCTGAAGCACCTGAATGATGGAAACTCCCTGATCTTTGCGGCGACACATGATATTGAGTTGACGCAGATTCTCGAAAAAATATATCATAACTATCATTTTAGCGGCAAAGTGGAAGATGGCGATGTCAGGTTCGATTATACAATTAAGGAAGGACCGACAAGGGAGCGCAATGCAATCGCACTCATGGAAGCGGCAGGATATGACAAAGAACTTGCGGAAAATGCGGAAGAGTGCGCCAGACATTTTGAAGAGACGGGAGAGTGGACAATTTGAAGGTAGTTATTTACACGGATGGAGCGGCGAGGGGAAACCCGGATGGACCGGGCGGATACGGAGTGGTACTTCAGTATACGGATTCTAAGGGGATCCTTCATGAAAAGGAGCTCTCTAAGGGATATGCGAAGACGACCAATAACCGGATGGAACTTATGGGAGTCATTGCCGGACTGGAGGCGCTCAACAGACCGTGTGAAGTGGAGCTTCATTCTGACTCCCAGTATGTCATTAAAGCCTTTAATGATCATTGGATTGACGGATGGATCAAACGGGGATGGAAAAAATCGGATGGAAAACCGGTTTTGAACGCAGACCTTTGGAAGAGACTCTTAAAGGCCAAGGAACCCCATCAGGTTACCTGGATCTGGGTGAAGGGACACAACGGACAGAAGGAAAACGAGAGATGTGATCAGCTCGCGACTGCGGCAGCTGATGCAATGAAAAAAGACCCCGGGTGATTGTTTTCAAAGAATCGCTGTGATAAGATAAAACAGATTTATGTTTTTGGTTGGAGGTTTGACGTGAAGAAGTACGGAGTGAATGAACTCAGAGAAATGTTTTTGAGCTTCATGGAAAGCAAGGGCTGCCTTCGCATGAAGTCTTTTTCGCTTGTACCGCATAATGATGACAGTGTGCTTTTGATCAACGCCGGAATGACACCGCTGAAGCCGTATTTTACAGGTGCTGAGATTCCGCCGAGAAGAAGAGTGACCACGTGCCAGAAATGTATCCGTACGGGTGATATTGAAAATGTCGGACATACGGCCCGCCATGGCACGTTTTTCGAAATGCTTGGAAATTTCTCCTTTGGAGATTATTTTAAGGAAGAAGCAATCCATTGGAGCTGGGAATTCCTGACAGAGGTAGTAGGTCTTGATCCGGATCGTCTGTATCCGTCTGTCTACCTGGATGATGATGAGGCGTTTGACATCTGGAATAAAGAAATCGGAATTCCGGCGGATCGCATTTATAAATTCGGTAAGGAAGATAACTTCTGGGAGCACGGTGCAGGCCCCTGCGGACCGTGTTCTGAAATCTATTATGACCGTGGTGAGAAATACGGATGCGGCAAGCCGACCTGTGCGCCGGGCTGCGACTGCGACAGATATATGGAGATCTGGAACAACGTATTTACACAGTTCAACAACGACGGTCACGGAAATTATACGCCGCTGAAGCAGAAGAACATTGATACAGGCATGGGTCTGGAACGTCTCGCTGTCGTGGTACAGGATGTGGACTCCATGTACGATATCGATACAATCAAGGATTTAAGAGACAAGGTCTGTGAGATCGCCCATGTAGATTATGATGCATCTCATGATATTCGTGTTTCCGTCCGTATCATCACCGATCATATCCGTTCGGCAACGTTTATGATTTCGGATGGTATTACACCGACAAACAGCGGAAGAGGATATGTCTTAAGAAGACTGATTCGCCGTGCCGCGCGTCACGGAAGAAAGCTTGGTATTGAAGGACCGTTCCTTGCGGATCTGGCTAAGACGGTTGCCGATACATCAAAGGCAGGCTATCCGGAACTCGAGGATAAGTTCCAGTTTATTCATGATGTCATTGCAGCTGAGGAAGCGGCCTTTGGAAAGACAATCGACCAGGGACTGAAGATTCTTGCGGATCATGAGGAAGAGCTGGCAAAATCCGGAGAAAAGGTACTTTCCGGTGATAAGGCATTTGAGCTTTCCGATACTTACGGTTTCCCGCTTGATCTGACGAAGGATATCCTTGAAGAAAAAGGATACACGGTCGACGAAGCAGGATTCGAAAAAGCTCTGGAAGAGCAGAAGAAGCGTGCCCGCGGCGCGAGAAAGACATCGAACTACATGGGCGCACAGGCTACCGTCTATGACAAGATCGACAACAGCATCACGACGAAGTTCACAGGCTACGGCAATCTGACAGACGAAGGAACGATTAAGGTACTGACGACAAAGGTGGACAGTGATCATTACGGTGAACTTGTTCCCGCATTGACCGATGGAGATGAGGGAACCCTCGTATCTGATATCACTCCGTTCTATGCAACAATGGGCGGCCAGGTCGGAGATACCGGTGTGATTGAGACAGACGAAGGCAAGTTCCGTGTGAAGGAAACAATTCAGCTCCGCGGCGGAAGAACCGGTCATGTCGGTGTTGTGACGGAAGGCGTGATCCGTGTCGGTGAGAAGGCAAAATTCACGGTAGATGCCGAGAAGAGACTTAATACAGAGAAGAACCATTCTGCAACGCATCTTCTGCAGGCAGCCTTGAAGGAAGTCCTCGGCAATCATGTAGAGCAGAAGGGATCTTATAATGATGAACACAGATTGAGATTCGACTTTGTGCATTTCAAGCCGATGACGCCGGAAGAAATCAAAAAGACAGAGGAAATCGTCAATGAGAAGATCCGTGAGGGCCTTACTGTGCATACGGATGTCATGAGCCTTGAAGATGCGAAGAAGACCGGAGCGATGGCTCTCTTCGGAGAGAAGTACGGCGACAATGTCCGTGTGGTTTCCATGGGAGACTTTTCGAAGGAACTTTGCGGAGGTACACATGTTTCCAATACGTCCGAGATTCAGGCATTTAAGATTCTGAGTGAATCCGGAATCGCAGCCGGAGTCAGAAGAATTGAGGCTCTGACAGGACCGGCGGTATTTACGTATTATGAAAATGTGGAGAAGGAACTTGATGCGGTTGCAAAGGAGCTGAAGAGCACACCGGAGGATGCATTAAATAAGGTGAAGCACTTAAATGCCGAACTGAAGGATGCAAATGCGGAGATTGAGTCCCTGAAAGCAAAGGCCGCACAGGCTTCTTTGGGAGATGTATCTTCCGAGGCCGAAGACGTGGACGGCGTGAAAGTGCTTGTCCGCAAACTTGAAAATACGGATATGAATGCAATGCGCTCTTTAAGCGATTCCCTGAAGGAGAAGCTGGGCGATTCTGTGATCGTATTTGCAACGGCAAATGACGGAAAGGTCAGCCTCATGGCTGCAGCGACCGACGGAGCAATCAAGAAGGGCGCACATGCGGGAAATATTGTAAAAGCAGCCGCAAAGATTGTCGGAGGCGGCGGTGGCGGACGCCCGAATATGGCTCAGGCCGGCGGACGCGACGCCTCGAAGATCGATGAGGCTCTCAAAGAGGCTCAGAAGGTCGCAAGGGAGCAACTTTCGAAAAAGTAATTTTCCGGTTGACGAATGCGTTCCTCAGGTACTATAATATCATTTGTTTGAAAAAACCCCGCGGAAAGGTGAGGGGGAGGTGAATTTAGGTTTATGGCAACTGTCATTGTCAAAGAGGGTGAATCTCTCGACAGCGCACTGAGAAGATTTAAGCGCAGCTGCGCAAAGGCAGGCATCCAGCAGGAAATCCGCAAGCGTGAACATTACGAAAAGCCGTCTGTTCGTCGCAAGAAGAAATCCGAAGCTGCCCGCAAGAGAAAATATAACTAATAGATGAAAATGCCCTGTGTCTTCGGACACAGGGACTTTTTTTATCGTATAAGTCTGTTGCATGCGACGGCACGACCGCAAGCTTGCTTGCACGGGCGCGCCGGCATATGCAACGACAACCGGTATGAGGAAAAAAGCTACGCGACCTATAGGGAGCGGAGCGATTTCCGAATGCCGGTTAGCACAGCGGGAGCTGCGAAGCAGCACAGCTGTGCGTAGACTTATACGGCGCAGCACAATAAAAAATTTATTGCAGCAACTTATACAGCACAGAAACGAAATGACTATGAGGTTAACTATGACAGGATTAATTGACGTAGGCGGCGGAATGCGCGACTCCTTCGGTGCCGGAGTCACAGATTGCTTTCTGGACTATAAGATCCATTTCCCCTATCAGATCGGTGTATCCGCCGGTGCCGGAAATCTGGTTTCTTATCTTGCCGGACAGAGGGACAGAAACAGACGCTATTATGAGGAATACAGCAGACGCCCGGAATATATGGGCGTTCATTCCCTTCTGACAAACGGAAACTATTTTCATCTGCAGTACATCTATGGCACAATGAGTAACGAAGGCGGAGAGGATCCCGTCGATTATGATGCACTGATGGAAAATCCTTCTGTACTGAAAATTGCGGCCTGCAATGTAAAGACCGGTAAAACGATCTTCTTTGACAAAAGAGACATCAAAAGAAATGATTTTCGGATTGTTATGGCGTCCTGCTGCATTCCGGGATTTTGCAGACCGATTGAAATCGATGGTCAGAAATATGTGGATGGCGGAACTGCAATTCCGATTCCGTGGCACAAGGCGGTTCATGACGGCTGTTCAAAAATCGTTGTGATTCTGACGCTGCGAAAAGATGACATTCTGGAAGAAGCGCAGCAGAAACAGCTTGCGGATCTGCTCCTTCTTCCATACCCGAAGACGGCGCATATCCTCAACAACAGACACAAATCCTATAACCGTCAGATCGAGGAACTTCTGGCACTGGAGGCCGAGGGAAAGGCAGTCCTGATTGCACCGGAAGATCTTCATGACGTTACATCTACCACTACAGATAAAGAGAAACTGCATGCTTTGTATCAGGAGGGATATGATGTGACAAAGAAATTGATTGAATCCGGAAAACTCAGCCAGCAGTGGATTGATGAGGAGATATGAAGTTTCAGCGGACTGTCTATGATTTGAAGAACAGAAAAATAAAAGAAAAACTGAATCTGGTTTTCCTGTCGGATCTGCACAGTCAGGAATACGGACTGGACAATGAAGACCTGTTAAAGAGTATTGCTGCCGAAAAACCGGATCTGATTCTTTGCGGCGGTGACATGATGATTGCACAGCGCGGTGGGAGATTCCGCAGGGCCATGATCTTTCTGATACAGTTAAGAAGAATCGCTCCGGTCATTTTTTCCAATGGAAACCATGAGAGCGAACTCAGAAAACGACCGGAAAGATATGAAAAGTGGCTGGAACTCTTAGACAGGGCAGGGATTCAGGTTGTCAACAATGACAGTACGGAATGTATGGTGCGAGGCCAAAAGATTTGCATTTATGGGCTGGAACTGCCATTACAGAAATACCGTAAGTTCAAACTACCGCATTTGAGTATGGAAGAACTGGATGACCTGATCGGTCCGCCGCCAATATCTTCGGAAAAACTTAACATTCTTCTGGCGCACAATCCGCAGTTTATGAAACAGTATCTGAGCTGGGGTGCGGATCTGACACTCAGCGGGCACTTTCATGGAGGCATGATGCGGCTTTGGAAAAATCAGGTCCTGGTCAGTCCCTATGGATTTCCGTTTCCGAAATACGGGTACGGGAAATTTGAAGAGAATGGTCATGTGGGAATCGTCACAAGCGGCCTCGGAGATCATACCATGCCGGTTCGGATTCATAATCCGATGGAGTATGTGGTGATTCATTGCTGTAGAGAGTAATCTCTGAAAGCGCAGCGTGTTTTCGCAGAGAGTTCCGCTTTCAGAGGTGGAGGGGATAACATAGATGGCACTAGAAGTCGAACTTCCGGTTTTTGATGGTCCTCTGGACCTTCTTCTGAACCTGATCGAAAAAAATAAAATTAATATTTTTGACATTCCGATTACGGAAATTACGGATCAGTATCTTGCCTATGTCCGGAAAATGCAGGAAGAAGATCTGGGAACCATGAGTGAGTTTATGGTTATGGCAGCAGAGCTTATTTCCATCAAATGCCGTATGCTGCTTCCGAAGGAAGTAGATGAAAATGGTGAGGAACAGGATCCGCGGGATGAACTGGTGCAGCAGCTCTTGGAGTATAAGACCTTCCGGTATATTTCGGGAGAGCTTAAGGATCGGATGGATGCGTCCGGTAATGTGTTCAAAGAGGAAACGATTCCGAAAGAGGTCAGAAGCTATCGGCCGAAGGTGAATCCGGAGGAACTGGTGCAGGGGCTGACCCTGAAAAAACTTCATGAGATTTTTGATTCCGTGCTGAAACGTCAGGAAGAAAAAATCGATCCTGTGAGAAGCAATTTCGGAACAATTGAAAGGGAAGAGGTGTCCCTTCCAGAGAAGCTTGAAAGTGTAGCGGAATATGCAAAGCGGCATGAACGTTTTTCTTTTCGGGACCTTCTGACGGCTCAGAGCAGTAAAATGCAGATCGTGGTAACGTTTCTGGCTGTTCTTGAACTGATGAAGTACGGTGTGATCAAGGCATCTCAGAAGGAGACAGACGGGGACATAGAAATACTTCGGGCGCAGGACCCGGACATCGACCGGATCAGGGACCGGTACACGGAGGAACAATAAGTGGACGAGGCAAAAACCGAGGCAGCCATCGAGGCGATTCTTTTTGCAGAGGGAAAGGCGGTTTCGCTGGACGACATTTCAAGAGCACTTGATATGGGGAAAGCTGAGACGCTGACAGCGGTAAAGAAGTTTGAGGAACGCTGGAATTCCGAAAACCACGGAACGGAAATCATTGAACTCGAAGACTCTTTTCAGATGTGCACAAGAAGAGAGTATTATCCGCAGCTGATTACTCTTGAACTGAATCCGCAGAAGCCCCGACTCAGTGAAGCCGCGCTTGAAACTCTTTCTGTGATTGCATATAAGCAGCCTGTGACGAAAGCGGAAATAGAGCGAATCAGGGGCGTGAACAGTGACCATGCCGTCAACAGACTCATCGAGTTTAACCTGGTCTGTGAACTCGGACGTGCAAAGCAGCCGGGTCGACCGATTCTTTTCGGAACGACACAGGAATTTCTGCGCCTTTTCGGAGTTTCATCGAAGGATGATCTTCCTGAAATCAATCCTGAAATGAGGGAGGAATTCCGGGAAGAAGCGGAGAAAGAAGCGGGAGAGGAAAAAGAGGAATGAAGCACATTCAGACTGCGTTTTGAGCAGATTTTTACTTTCGCACAATAACGCGGAAAACGACGTTTTGATTGAATTTGACAGCGTATGGAGCTATAATCTATAAGTACGAATTTTGTAATCTTATGGAGGACTTACGATGAGTGAAACTCAAAATGCAGCAGGCAGAAGAATCACTTCTTTGCTTGACGCGAACAGTTTTGTTGAGATCGGAAGCCAGGTAACGGCCCGCTCTACCGATTTCAATCTCTCAGCCGCTTCTGCTCCGTCCGACGGTGTCATCACCGGATACGGAACAGTAGACGGCAATCTTGTGTATGTCTACAGCCAGGATGTGACCGTGTTAAATGGTACAGTTGGTGAGATGCATGCACGCAAGATTTCCCACATTTACAGTCTTGCGAGAAAGACCGGTGCTCCGGTGGTCGCAATGATTGACTGTGGAGGCATCCGTCTCGAAGAATCGACTGATGCGCTGAATGCCCTCGGCAGAATTTATCGGAATCAGGCCCTTTCGTCGGGTGTTATTCCGCAGATTACTGCTGTATACGGCAATGCCGGCGGCGGGCTCTCCGTTCTGACCGGACTTTCGGATTTTGTATTCATGGAATCCACAAAGGCACGTCTTTTTGTCAATGCTCCGGATGCAATCAAGGGAAGCAATGGCGATGATTTCGACAATACAACCGCAAAGTTCCAGATGGAGCAGGGAAATGTTGATTTTGCCGGAACAGAGGAAGAGATCGCAGCTTCCATGCGTACACTTCTTTCACTGCTTCCGCAGAACAATGAGGATGAAGGCGTATCCGAAAACTGCGGAGACGATCTGAATCGTGCGACAACAGGAATTGCTTCCACAATTTCCAACACTGCCGATACTCTCCGGATTCTGAGTGATGGCGGACAGTTCTTTGAGACAAAGCCGGAATTTGCAAAGAGCATGGTGACCGGATTTATAAAATTGAACGGATATACGGTCGGTGCAGTTGCAAACCGCGGAGATGATGATACGCTGCGTGCCAGAGGCGCGGAGAAGGCAGCCGACTTCATTTCCTTCTGCGATGCATTTAATATCCCTGTGCTGACACTGGTGAATGTCGAACGTTTCCATCCATGTAAATGCACAGAGAAGTTCATGCAGAAGTCTGCAGCAAAGCTTGCCTATGCATATGTAAATGCAACAGTTCCGAAGGTTACACTTGTCGCAGGTAAGGCTTATGGAACTCCGTATGTCCTGATGGGATCCAAGGCGGTCGGTGCAGATGTGGTATTTGCATGGCCGACAGCTGAAATCGGTACAATGGATGCCAACGTGGCAGCCAAGATTATTGCGGCAGATCAGGATGCAGCTGCAATTCAGAAGACTGCAAAGGAATACGCAGATCTTCAGACAAACGTCAAGTCCGCTGCACGCAGGGGATATGTCGATACAGTGATCGATGATGCGGATACAAGAAAATATGTCATCGGTGCGTTTGAAATGCTTTATACGAAGAGAGAAGGCCGTCCGGACAGAAAGCACGGCACGGTCTGAGAAAGGCGGCATTTGAATGAAGAAACTGAATAAATTCATACTTGCCTTTCTGTGTGTTCTGATGGCGGC
>CAYYEB010000007.1:0-25556 GCA_964470725.1 uncultured Lachnospiraceae bacterium
CGCCGATCGATGCATTAAATGAACTATATAAGCTGCAGAATAAGCTGAAGAACAGATATAAGACACAAAAGACAGGAAAGGAATGAGGCTATGGAACATTTGATCCATGTGCTTGACCAGTCAACCGTGGATAAAATTGCGGCAGGTGAAGTTGTGGAACGCCCGGCTTCCGTGGTTAAGGAACTCGTGGAAAATTCCATTGATGCCGGTGCTGACAGGATCACGATAGAAATAAAGGACGGCGGTATTTCCATGATCCGGATTTCGGATAATGGAAAGGGAATTGCGCCTGAAGATATTCCGCTGGCATTTCTGCGTCATGCAACGAGTAAAATCGTAACGGTTCAGGACCTGAGTTCTTTGAATTCTCTCGGCTTTCGCGGAGAGGCTCTTTCGAGTATTGCTGCAGTCAGCCGTGTGGAAATGATCACAAAAAGACCGGAAGATATCAGCGGGACCCGTTATGTCGTAGAGGGAGGAAGAGAAAAACTCAAAGAGGAGATCGGAGCACCGGATGGAACGACACTGATTGTCCGGGATCTTTTTTATAACACTCCGGCCAGAGCGAAGTTCCTTAAAACCCCTATGACAGAGGCATCCCATGTCGGAGCGTTTGCGGAACAGCTGATCCTGTCTCATCCGGATATTGCTTTTCAGTTCCGGGTGAATGGTCAGATGAAGATCAGTTCCACCGGCAACGGAAGTCTCAGGGATGCAGTGTATCATGTCTACGGAAGAGAGATTGTCTCTGAACTGATTGAACTGGATGAGGAGGCAGATGGCATCTCCCTGAAGGGATTTATTGCAAAGCCGCAGGTTTCCCGGGGAAACAGAAACTATGAGAACTATTACGTAAACGGAAGATATGTGCGAAGCAAGGTCATTTCCCGTGCTGTGGAGGATGGATACACGACAAGACTGATGCAGCACCAGTATCCTTTTACCTGTCTGTTTCTTACTGTGGACGGAACGGCCGTGGATGTCAATGTGCATCCTTCCAAAATGGAAGTGCGTTTTTCCGATGATAAAAAGATCTATGATCTGATCAGCGGCGCGGTAAAAAAAGCCCTTCTGCAAAATGAAATGATTCTGGAGTCTTCTTTTAATACACCCGAAAAATCCGAAGAGAAGCGGCTTAAGGAAGAGACCGCAAAAACGCCAAAAGTTGAGCCGTTTGAGACGAAGGCCTCAGGGATGATAAAAGAAGCCGGCACATATCAAGTTTCAAATGAAACGTCCGGGTCTCAAGGTCAGGTAAGAGAGGAAGGCGCTTCACATCCGATTGTGCACATGACAAAGGATGCCGCGCAGGGGGAGACAAATCCAAAGGAGACATTACCGCCGGAAAAAACACGGCAGGCTTTAGACACCGCAGCAGACGCAGGTTCCTCGAAGAGAAGCGGAGCCTACGTACAGCAGTCGTTTCTTCCGGAGTTCCTTTCAAAAGAGGCATCTCCCATGCGCAGAATCGTCGGTCAGGTGTTTCAGACATACTGGATTTTTGAATACGGGGATAAAATGTATGTCATGGACCAGCATGCGGCGCATGAACGGGTACTGTTTGAACGTTTTATGAAGAACTATGAGAGCCGGAAGATCTCATCTCAGTATCTCAGCCCGCCGGTGATTATCACGCTGACTATGCAGGAAGAACAGCTGTTAAATACATATATGGATGCCTTTCAAAAGCTGGGGTTTGAGATTGAACCCTTTGGCGGAAGGGACTTTGCCATTCGTGCAGTGCCCTATGATCTGGGCACAATCGATTCGGGAGATCTTTTCCTGAGTCTTCTGAATAATCTTGAGGTGAGTCAGAAGGTAGAGGATCTGGATATTTATATTCACCGGGTTGCGACAGAGGCATGCAAAGCAGCGGTGAAGGGCGGCGGAGAACTTTCTGTGGAGGAGGCGAAGAGCCTTGTGGATCAGCTCTTTGAATGTGAGGATCCATATCATTGTCCCCATGGCAGGCCGACGATCTTTTCTATTTCCAGATCGGATCTGGAAAAAAAGTTCAAGAGGATTGTATGAAAGAACAAATGAAAAATCCGCTCGTGGTGATTGCCGGACCAACGGCGGTCGGAAAGAGTGAAATAGCAGCGGAACTCGGAAGAAAAATCGGCGGAGAGGTGATCTCCGCCGATTCAATGCAGGTCTACCGGTATATGGATATAGGTTCGGCCAAGGTGACTCTGGAGGAAATGCTGGGGGTGCCGCATCATATGATCGATGTTGTGGATCCGACGGACAGTATGGATGTTTCAAGGTATGCGTCCATGGCCAAAAAGGAGATAAATACTGTTTTACAGAATGGACATATACCGATTCTGTGTGGGGGTACGGGATTTTATATTCAGGCGGTTACACGGGATATTGATTTTGAAGGGGATGGTTCCGGTCCGGATGAGAAGTACAGGGAAGAACTTCTGGAATATGCGCGTATCCATGGAAATGACGCATTGCACGAAGAACTGGCCCGAGTGGATCCGGAATCTGCCCGTGAAATTCATCCGAATAATTTAAAACGGGTCATCCGTGCGCTGGAATATTATAAAGAAACGGGACGAACGATTTCCGAACACAATAAAGAGGAAGAAAAGCGGGAAAGCCCCTATCACCTGGCGTATTTCGTGATCGATGAAGACAGAGAAGTTCTGTACGAAAAAATTGATCAGCGTGTTGATTTCATGATGAAAGAGGGCCTTGTAGATGAGGTGCAGTACCTTAAGGCCATGGGACTTACGAGAGAACATGTCTCCATGCAGGGACTTGGTTATAAGGAAATGCTGGACTATCTGGATGGAAAGTATTCTCTTGAGGAAGCGGTGCGCATCTTAAAACGGGACAGCCGTCATTATGCAAAGCGACAGATTACCTGGTTTAAGCGGGAGAAGGACGCCATCTGGATTGAACGGAAGGATTTTCAGGAAGATCCGCTGAAAATTGTGGAGTATATCACAGAGTATCTGAAAGGAGCGGAGATTCTGTAGGACTATGCTATAATTCTGCCTGAAAGAGCCGATTTGCAGAAGAGGTACAGGGCTGTTCAGGTATTGTGATAGAAGTCATGGAAGATAAGAAATACAGCAGATAGGAAAAACATATGGATAAGAGTGATATTTACAAAGAAGCAGGTATAGATAAGGATGTATATGAATTCGGAGAATCTGTTTTAAAAGATCTGAAACAGCGCTTCGATAAAATCGATGAGATTTCCGAGATGAATCAGATGAAGGTGATCCATGCAATGCAGGAGTGTCATGTCAGCGAAGCCTGCCTCACGGGAACAACCGGATATGGATATAACGATCTCGGACGCGACAAGCTTGAGGAGGTATACGCAAAAACGTTCCATACGGAGGCAGCGATTGTGCGACCGCTTATTTCCTGCGGAACGCATGCACTTTCAATTGCGCTTTTCGGAAATCTGCGTCCGGGAGATGAGTTGCTTTCCATCACGGGAATGCCTTACGATACCCTGCAGGAAGTGATCGGCATCCGTCCGTCGAGGGGATCTTTAGCGGAATATGGTGTGACATATAAGCAGGTCGACTTAAAAAAGGATGGCACTTTTGATTTTGATGGGATTCGAAAAGCAATTTCCGATAAAACCGCTCTTGTCACAATTCAGCGTTCCAAGGGTTATGCGTCAAGAAGAACACTGTCCGTGGAGCAGATCGGAGAAGCGATCGCCGTAGTCAAGGAAACCTGTCCGGATCTGAAGGTCATGGTCGATAACTGCTATGGAGAATTTGTGGAACTGAAGGAACCAAGTGATGTCGGGGCGGATATGATCGTCGGTTCTCTGATCAAGAACCCGGGCGGCGGCCTTGCTCCGGTTGGCGGCTATATTGCAGGTACGAAGGAATGCGTGGAAAATGCATCCTATCGTATGACCTGTCCGGGACTTGGAGCGGAAGTCGGCCCTTCCTTAAATATGAATACATCATTTTATGAAGGCTTCTTTTTGTCACCGGTTGTGACGGCATCGGCATTAAAGGGTGCTGTATTTGCGGCAAATTGCTATGAAAAACTCGGATACGAATGCCTTCCGAACAGTACAGAGGAACGCTACGATATTATTCAGGCCATCACACTGCGATCCGCGGATGCGGTAATTGCATTTTGCAAGGGCATACAGAAGGCTGCACCGGTAGATTCCTTTGTGACGCCCGAACCGTGGGATATGCCCGGATACGATGATCAGGTCATTATGGCAGCGGGCGCTTTTGTGGAGGGATCTTCCATTGAGCTTTCCGCAGACGGACCGATTCGTCCACCGTATAATGTATACTTCCAGGGAGGTCTCACCTGGCCGTCTGCAAAATTCGGTATTCTGATGTCGATGCAGTCATTAAAGGATGCAAAACTTATCCGTATTCCGGAGGCATAAGAAAGTAAGGAGAAAACAACCTGCATGAAAAAAGTCATTGTCGTCGGCGGAGGCGCCTCGGGACTTATGGCCGGCATACAGGCGGCCAGATATGGGGCTTCTGTTACCATACTGGAAAAGCAGAAGAAGACCGGAGCGAAACTATTACGGACCGGTAATGGCCGCTGCAACTTTACCAATACCGGAGATCCAAAGGGAAAGTATTGCGGCAGGCATCCGGAATTCGCCGAAAAACTTCTTTCGGAATGGACTGCGGAAGATACGATCTCCTTCTTTGAAAATCTCGGAGTTCTTCCTTATAGGAATGGTACCTGGATTTATCCGCATACGGAACAGGCACAGACCGTTCAAAAAGCACTTCTTGAGGAATGTCATAGAAGAAACATAAAAATTAAAAATCAGGAACAGGTTGTTTCCATCCGAAAAAAAGAAAATATATTTCAGGTATGGACCCCAACATGGAAATATGAATGTGATGCTGTGATTTTATGCTGCGGAACAGAGGCGTCACAGAAAAAGGAATTTCAGACAGGTGCATTTCACCTCGTTCCGCAAATCCGCTATACCAGGCTTCACCCTGCACTTTGTCCGCTTCTTACTGATCGGAAACGAAGCGTGCTTTGGGCCGGAACGAGAGCGAGAGCCAGGGTCTTACTTCTGTCAAACGGTATCAAGTTACATGAGGAGGAGGGCCAGATTCAATTTACGACGGAAGGAATTTCGGGAATACCGGTGATGAATCTGTCCTCAAAGGCCTGGGAGTCTATGAAACAGAAAAAGAAAACGGAGATTGTGCTTGACCTTGTACCGGAAATGGGAGAAACGGAACTTGAGAGCTTTCTGAAAAAGAGCGGAGGAAGGATCGACGGTATTGTGCCGGACAAGCTCACGCGAATCATTTCGGAAGAGAGAGTTTCATCTCAGGGAAGGGCACGCGCACTAAAACAGTTTCGGATAGATATCCGCTCATCAGGAAGTACAGAACAGTCTCAGGTGCTGGGCGGAGGCTTTCTCACGGATCAGTTTGATCCGAAAACCATGATGCTGTACGATCAGAAAGGAATTTTCGCCGCAGGAGAAGTTCTTGATATTGACGGCGAGTGCGGAGGATGGAATCTCCAGTTTGCCTGGGCCGGCGGTGCCATTGCAGGCAGGTCTGCGGCCCTGTTGTGACCGCTCATTTATCTGAGTGTACATCATTCCTGAATTATGTTAAAATACGGTTTGCCTGATTTTGCACATGCCTGACGCGGAATCGGGGTAGTATGAAAAAAATACTGGAAAGACCAACAGCGGATATGAATCGTCCTTACGAAAAATGTATCAAGTACGGTCCCTCCGTATTAAATGATGCGGAGCTGCTGGCAGTTGTGATTCGCAGCGGGACGCCGGGAAAAAGTGCGGTAGAGCTTGCCGAGGACGTTCTGAAAGACAAAAAGGGACAGGGAGGTCTTCTGAGACTTCTGCATCTTGGAATCGCCGATTTGATGGAAATTCCGGGAATTGGAGAAGTGAAGGCGATTCAGCTGAAATGTATTGCAGAACTTTCCAGAAGAATTTCTTCGACAATGGCCGGGACAAGGCTTGATTTCGGAAATCCTGAAAGTGTAGCGGAGTATTATATGGAAACGCTTCGCCACAAGGAACAGGAAGAACTGATACTTGTGATGCTGGATACACGATTTCATTTCATCGGAGATGCCGGCATTTTTACCGGAACAGTCAATGCTTCTCTTGTTTCGACAAGAGAGCTGTTTCTTGCTGCAATCAGAATGAGAGCAGTGCACATTATTCTGCTTCACAACCATCCGAGCGGAGATCCGACACCTTCCGAAGAAGACATTGCAGTAACGAAAAAGGTTGCGGAGGCGGGAAATCTTCTCGATATTCATCTGTCGGATCACATTGTAATCGGAGATAGATGCTACGTCAGCTTTCGTGAATCGAAATTATTGGAATTTGAGGATTTTTGATGTTGTCCAGAAACGTATTCGGAGTGGATCTCGGCACAAGCGCCCTGAAAATCTACAGTCTCAGAAAAAAAAGACTTCTTGTGGAAAAGAATATGATTGCCATCCGCAACGGATCACAGGTGATTGCTGTCGGGAATGACGCCTTTGAAATGTTTGAAAAAAATCCTCCGAATGTTGTGATTGACCGCCCTTTGGTCAATGGGAGAATTGCAGATGTTGATGAAGTGGAAATGCTACTTCGAATACTGCTCAGAAGAACGGATCCGAGAGTCGGAATGAGTCCTGTGATCTATTTTTCGGTTCCGGTAAATATGTCTGAAATTGATAAAAGAGCCTATTATGCGGTCTGCAATTCCGGAAGCTTCCGGTCACCGAAGGTATTTCTTGTGGACCGCCCGATCTGTGATGCAATTGCTCTCGGTATTCCGGTTGCAAGAACAGAGGGCTCCATGATACTGAACATCGGGGCACAGAGCTCAAAAATGTCTGTGATCTCGGCGGGACAGGTTATCATCAGCAACAGCATTAATATAGGCGGACAGCAGCTGAACCAGGCGATCTGCGAAGAACTCAGAAGATCACAGGATCTTCTGATCGGTACCAGAACGGCACGAAGACTGAAGGCGGTTCTCGCCAATCTGGATCATCCGGTCGATGAGGCGAGGAGGGTATTCGGAATAGATACGCTTTCCGGACTTCCGAGAGAGGCAATCATTACGTCGGAAGAAATCAGTGCCGTTGTGGAACGGGAAATGGCCAAGGGAGCCGAAACAGTTCGCAATTTCCTGGAAAGAACGCCTCCGCAGATTGCCGGCTTCATTCGTGAAGAGGGAATCTTTCTGACCGGAGGGACTGCAAGAATACCGGGAATCGGAAGATATTTGTCCAGAATGATAGAATGCCCGGTGCGGCTTTCGGAGGACTATGAGTTATGCACCGTCCGGGGACTTGAAAAGGTTATGAAGCACAGAGAACTAAAAAGATGGGCGTATACCATAAAGGATCGGAAATGAAAAAAAAGTTTGATTTTTCAGGGAAACATCTGTTTGTAGTTATGATTATCGTCTGTATCGGTCTCATTCTCGGTACGCTGACCTCCGGTTTTGTCATGAAGCCGCTCAGGGAAGGAACAGGATTTCTGGTTGTACCATTTCAGAATGCGGTCAATTCCATCGGCGGATGGTTTTCCGATCAGTTTTCCGGATTTCAGGATGTAAAAAAGCTGAGTAAGGAAAATAAAGCACTTCAGTCTCAGATCGACGATCTCACTTCTAAAAATAATGCGTTGACGCAGCAGCAGTCGGAACTTGACCGACTGGAATCTTTATATCAGCTGGACAAGGAATATCCTCAGTATAATAAGGTAGGCGCCGAAGTTATCGCAAAGGATCCGGGGAACTGGTACAGCAATTTTGTTGTCAATAAGGGTACCGCCGATGGGATCAAGGTTGATATGAATGTTCTTGCACAGGGCGGACTGATCGGCATAGTGACGGAAACCGGAAAGCATTGGGCGCAGGTTCGTTCCATTATTGATGATGACAGCAATATCAGCGCCATGGCGCAAAGCACTTCTGAACCCTGCATTGTAAGCGGAGATCTTTTGGGAATGGACAGCGGAAAAATTAAGTTCAGCGGGCTGCGGGATAAGGATAATGCGGTGATTGAGGGGGCAAGTATTGTCACCTCCAATATCAGTGATAAGTATCTTACAGGTCTTCTGATCGGATATGTCAGTGATATTTCCATGGATTCCAATAATCTGACAAAGTCCGGGACTTTGATTCCGGTTGCCAATTTCAGAGCGCTCAGGGAAGTGCTGATTATTACGGATCTGAAGCAGACAAAGGAGAACTCAAATTGAAAAGACGACTGATCTTTTTAGTGATTCTGTGGGTATTTTTCATTCTGCAGACAACTGTATTTCAGATGATTCCATGGCTTTCCGCCGCACCGAATCTGCTTTTGATTCTTACCGTTTCTCTGGGATTTATGCAGGGAAAAAAGGAAGGAATGCTGTGCGGATTTGTATGCGGACTTCTGATTGACTTAAGTTTTGGGAATTTTGCCGGCTTTTATGCACTGATTTATCTGATCATCGGATATTTCTGCGGATTTTATACTCATATTTATTTTGATGAAGACATCAAGGTCCCTCTTCTTCTTGTGGGAGGGACTGATTTTTGTTATAACATAGTCATTTATATTGCAAAATTCCTTCTGCGGGGCAGATTGAATTTCGGCGGCTACCTGATGAGTGTCATCATTCCTGAGGTAGTAAGCACACTGATTCTTACATTGATACTGTACAGACTTCTTTATCTGATCAATCATCATCTGGTAGAAAAGGAGAAGAAAGGACGTCAGTCTTTATGGATAAGAGATTAAAAAAGAAATTCAAGAATCTGCATGTCGATCGGTATGCAATTCTTGCGGTCATCTTTGTCGCCATGTCCGTGGTTCTGATCAACCGTCTCTATCATCTTCAGATTATTAATGGAGAAAATTATCGCAATAATTTCAATCTTCAGACAACCAAGACCAGAACAATCAAAAGCACACGCGGCAATATTTATGACCGGAACGGCAATATTCTGGCTTCTAATGAGCTGTCTTATTCCCTGACCCTGGAGGATTCCGGGACTTATGATACGAACCGTGCCCGGGATCTTGCTCTCAATGGAGAAGCCTATCGGATTGACCAGATTCTGCAGGCAAATGGTGACAAGCTCAGCAATGATTTTAAGATTGTTCTTGATTCCTCGGGCGCATACTCTTTCAGTGTAGAGGGAAGACAGCTTTCCCGATTTAAGGCGGATGTATATGGGCGTGCTAAAATCAGCGATATGACCAAAGAGGAATCCGGCGCAACTGCGAAGGAAATGATGGACCATCTCATTTCAGACGGAAGCGGAGAGGGAGGATACGGGATTACGCTGAAGGAAAAACCGTATACCCGTGAGGAACTTTCAAGAGCAGGTCTTCCGGAACAGCTGACACCGCAGCAGATCCTGGACATTGTCTATGTCCGTTACAGTCTTTTCACAACCCAGTACAGAAAATATCTTCCGGTTACAATTGCAACCGAGCTTTCGGGAAAATCCGTTGCGGCCCTTGAGGAAGCGAAGGATACGCTGACGGGTGTTTCCGTAGAAGAGGACAGTAAACGCGTCTATGATAATCCGGAAGCATTTGCTTCCCTGATCGGATATACAGGAAAGGTATCTCAGGAAGAGCTGACAAAACTGAAACAGAAAAATCCGAACTATACAAGTGATTCCATCGTCGGTAAATCCGGCATTGAAAGTGTAGAGGAATCCGTTCTTCAGGGAAGCGACGGTCAGGAAACGGTATATGTAGACCGTTTCGGAAAAGTGCTGAAGGTGGATAATGACTCCAGAATCAATCCGACGGCGGGCGGAAACGTATATCTGTCGATTGATAAAAATCTTCAGATTGCAGTATATCATTTGCTGGAACAGAGAATTGCGGGTATTCTCTCAAGTGTCATTGTCAATCAGGATGAGGTAGATAATTCCAACCTTTCCGATACGGAAGGTGTCCGGATTTCCATCAACGACGTGTATAATGCCATTTTCGAAAATTCCGTTGTAGATACTTCTCATTTCAAAGCTTCTGATGCAAGTGATACGGAAAAGAAGGTGGAGTCCGAATTTGAAGAGAAGCAAAGTGAGGTCTTTGCGGAAATTAAAGACCAGCTTACCAGTGACAATGCCCTTCCTTATAATCAGCTCAGTGATGAGATGAAGGAATATGAGAGCTACATTGTCAATGATTTCCTGATGAGTGAAACGAACATTCTTGACAGCAGCGTGATTGACAAGACTGATCCGACATATCTTGCATGGACAAGAGATGAGACCATTTCTCTGAAAGATTATCTGACGTATGCGGCCAGCAAGAACTGGATCGATCTTCAGGCATTTGCCTCAGGAGATACGACATATCTGGATTCCAATGAGATCTATACACGGCTTTCGGAATATATCGAGAAGTCCCTTTCGGACAGTGATTCGTTTTCCAAGATTCTGTATAAGTATCTGATAAAATCGCATACGGTCACAGGAGGACAGGTCATTAATCTCCTCTACGATCAGGGAATTCTGGATAAGAATGATGGCGAGTATGAGCAGTTTCAGGCAGGTTCCGTCGGCAACTATCAGCTGATCATTGATAAAATCAATTCTCTGGAGCTGACGCCTGCGATGCTTGCTCTGGATCCGTGCTCCGGATCTGCAGTGATCGTAAATCCGAATAACGGACAGCTTCTTGCCTGTGTGACATATCCGGGCTACGATAATAACAGGCTTGCCAATACCATGGATGTGGACTACTACAATAAGCTTGCGGCGGATCTGTCACGACCATTTTACAGCAAGGCGACACAGCAGAAGACAGCACCGGGATCTACTTTTAAGCTGATTACAACGACGGCCGGTCTGGAAGAAAAAGTAATCACGCGGGATACGGAATTTGACTGTACCGGCGTATTTAACTTAACCGAAACGCCTCTCAGCTGCTGGCTGAAGACAGGACATGGCAATCTGAATATTGTCGGTGCCATTGAGAACTCCTGTAACGTATTTTTCTGTAATGTGGCATACAGACTGGGACTCAATGCTGAAAATCAGTGGTCTGATTCCCTTTCACTGTCCAAGCTTCAGAAATATGCAAAGCTTTACAATATGGACAAAAAGTCCGGTATTGAAGTTCCGGAGGCCGAACCGGAGGTGTCAGATCAGTATGCGATTCAGTCAGCCATCGGACAGGGAACAAATGCCTATACGACGACGCAGCTTGCAAGATATGTTACCTCTCTGGCAAACAGCGGAACAAGCTACAAACTGTCTCTGATTGATCATGAAACCGATTCTGAGGGAAAGGTGACAAAGAGTTACACACCCCAGATTGAGAGTCAGATTTCAATCAGCAGTGATACCTGGGATGTGATTCATGAAGGCATGAGAGCCGTGATCAAGGATAAGCCGGAATATGCAGATCTCGGTGTAGAAGTTGCAGGAAAGACCGGTACGGCGCAGGAAAGTAAATCACGCCCGTCCCATTCTCTGTTCATCTGCTATGCACCCTATGAGAAACCGGAGATTGCCATGGCAGTGCGTATCGGAAACGGTTATTCTTCGACCAATGCCATTTTAACGGCCAAAGATATTCTGCAGTATTACTTTAAGCTGGTTGATGCAAGTGAACTGATTACAGGAACCGCCAGAACCGGTTCCAATGTCACACAACAGGTCGATTGATATGCTGAAACAATACAGATTAAAAGATTATAATTTCAGACTGGTTCTCTGGCTGGTAGCACTTTCCGCCATTGGTGTGCTTCTTGTGGGCAGTGCGGATGCGTCACTGCAGTCGAGACAGCTTGGCGGAGTGATTCTCGGACTTTCACTCATGGTGATTCTGTCCCTCTTTGATTTCTCCTGGATTTTGAACTTTGCATGGATTATTTATGTATTAAATATTGTGATGCTTCTGGCCGTTATTGTGGCCGGAAGCTCCAGTAATGGCGCGACCCGCTGGTTCTCCATCGGAGGTCTCAGATTTCAGCCTGTGGAGCTGTCGAAGATATTCCTGATTATTTTCTTTGCCTTCTATTTTATGAAGCATGAAAATGATCTGAATAAAATCCGCA
The DNA here is from genome assembly GCA_964470725.1 of uncultured Lachnospiraceae bacterium. GTDB lineage: Bacteria > Bacillota > Clostridia > Lachnospirales > Lachnospiraceae > Chordicoccus. The sequence continues at coordinate 12,041 of CAYYEB010000007.1, forward strand.
CGGTAATTAAGGCGGTTGCACTGATCGGTTTTCCTCTTTTCCTGATTGCAAGGGAGCCGGATCTGAAAAATACGATCACGGTGGCGCTGGTGTTTGCCATTATTTACTTTGTTGCGGGACTCAGCTGGAAATATGTGATTGCGATTCTGGCAATTGTTGTTCCGCTGATTCTGATCTTTATGACCATTGTGGTGCAGCCGGATCAGCACCTGATACATGACTATCAGAGAAAACGAATTATGGCGTTTCTGCATCCGGACAGTGAAGAATATACGGATGATACGACCCAGCAGAATAATTCCGTGATTGCGATCGGAAGCGGCGAACTGACCGGCAAGGGACTCAATAACAGCGATGTATCTTCTGCCAATAAGGGAGGATTTATTTCCCAGATTGAAACGGACTTTATTTTTGCGGTAGCAGGCGAGGAACTCGGCTTCTTGGGGAGCTGCGGCATAGTTCTTCTTTTGCTTCTGATCGTCATAGAATGCCTTCTTGTGGGATTAAAAGCCAAGGACCTTTCAGGGAGGATTATTTGCTGCGGAATGGCCGCTCTCGTGGCCATTCAGAGCTTTATCAATATAGGCGTTGCAACAAGAATCCTCCCGAATACAGGAACTCCGCTGCCGTTTGTCAGTTATGGACTTACTTCCATGGTCTCTTTGTTCATCGGCATGGGACTCGTCTTAAATGTCGGACTGCAGAGCAAGATCTCTATCAGCCTGAACTCCAGATCCGGACGGACTCGATCTGATGAAAGCCGGAGAATGGCAGAAAGAAGACGCGCCTCGTACAGGACGGTTAAAGGAGAACGAAGGGTATGAATGAAGAAAAAAAACTGCATCTTCCCGGACAGAAGAAGATCAGAATGGTGTTGGCCATATTACTGGCTGTTCTGATCGTACTCATCGTTCTCATTATCGGAATGCGGATCAATCGCAAACTGCCGCTTCCGCTAAAATATGAAAATTCCAGCATGGTTTACACCTCTACGGATCAGACGACCATGCAGGCGGAGTCTTCTTTTGCGTCGGGCCTCTGTGTCGGAGAGAATAATACGCCAAATGAAAATATTTCTCTGACAGGGTCGGACGAACATGCTGCACTTTTTTCCCTGGATGACAGAACGGTTCTCTTTTCGGCAGGAATGTATGACAAAGTTTATCCGGCCAGCATTACAAAGATCATGACGGCTATTCTTGCACTGAAAAGCGGCATGATGGATGATACAGTTACAATCAACTGGCAGGATGTGGACCTTGAAAGCGGATCCCAGGTTGTAGGCCTTCAGGTCGGAGATCAGGTTTCAATGAGCGAACTGCTGCATGGAATGCTGATTCATTCGGGAAATGACTGCGCACAGGCTATTGCACGCCATGTGGGCGGGTCAAAGGAAAAATTTGTGGATATGATGAATGCGGAGTGTCAGGAACTCGGATGTACCGGCACTCATTTCATGAATCCGACCGGACTGCACGATGAAAACCACTATACGACAGTTTATGATATCTACCTGATGCTGAATGCTGCGGTAAAGTATTCCGATTTTGTTACTATTATGCAGGTTCCCGTGTATGATATGACCTATAAGGATGCATCTGGCAATGAAAAGCATGTCACTTTGGATGCCACAGACCATTATCTGACCGGAGAAACGGATCCTCCGAAAAATGTGACGGTCCTTGGCGGAAAAACCGGTACAACGGATGCTGCCGGCAACTGCCTTGCGATCGAATCTCAGAACGCTTACGGTCAGGCGTATATCTCGATTGTGACAGGTGCAAAAACCAAGGATATTCTGTATAACGATATGAACAGTCTGCTGGGACAGATTAATAACTGAAGGATGTAATACAGGGGCTCAGATTATGGTCAACAGGACATTCTGACGGTACAGGCTTTTGACCTTGTAATTTCATTGTGATTATTTTATAATAAAAACCATCAAAGACACCCCTGCGGGGTGATCGGAAGCGAATAAAATAAAGGAGGTTTCTGCCGATGGTTCAGTTAATTGTTGGACAGAAAGGTAAGGGCAAGACAACGGTCATTCTCAACAAAGCAAATGAGGAGATCAAGTCAGCTAACGGCAATGTGGTATTCCTCGATAAGGATTCTGCTCATATGTATGAGCTCAATAATAAAATCCGTTTGATCGACGTGTCCAGATACGGACTGACAGACAGTGATGAGTTTGTAGGTTTTATTGCGGGAATTATTTCTCAGGATCATGATCTTGAGGCTATGTATCTTGACGGATTCCTGAAATGCGCAAAACTTGAGGGAAAGGATATTACTTCTACAATTCAGAAGCTTGATAAGCTCGGAAAGAAATTCGATGTAAATTTCGTGATTTCGGTTTCTTTGGATAAGAGTGAGCTCTCTGATGAACTTCAGGATAAGGTTCTGGTTGCTCTCTGATTTTCAATATGGCAGATAAATATTCGGATAATAAAAGAATGTCAAGAAATAAGAATTCCGGTATCCAGCGGGTTTTCCCGCTGAATATCGGAACGATTATTTTTGGCATCCTTTTTATTTATATCATAGTCAGTATATTCCTGTATGTCACAGCTACGCATGTTCGCTCTTACCAGGTGACTTCCGGACCTCTTGCAGAAAACCAGACTTATTGCGGGCTGGCAGTTTATACGGAAAAAATGGTGTCTGCGGATACTTCGGGTTATGTCAGCTATTATACGGCGGACCATTCGAAGGTAAAGAACGGAGGAGTTGTATACGGTATCAGCCCGAATAAAAAGAGCCGGAGTTCCGTGAAAATGACTCGTGATACCTTAAATGCCATTCAAAATGATATGCGTGATTTTTCCACAGGCTTTGATCCGACGGATTTTCACGATGTTTACTCATTGAAATATACTGTGGAGGGAGAAATCCTGAACCAATCCCTTGCCGCTTCCGTTTCATCAAATTCCGCTTCAGATAGTGCGGGTGCGATGACACTTGGCAACGAAACCATAAAGACATCGGATGAAGACGGCATCGTTGTGTATGCTTCCGATGGATATGAAAATTTCGATATCAGCAAACTGACAAAGGACAGTCTGGATGAAAAGTCTTATCATCTTACATCTTTGAAGACTGACAAACCGGTTCGTGCGGGTGATCACATTTATAAATTGATAGAATCCGAGAACTGGTCTTTGATTATACCGCTTACCTCCAGACAGGTTGTCCGCCTTGCCGATCATAAAACAATTCGCGTAAAATTCCTAAAAGACGGAAATTCCCAGACGGCAGCTCTTTCCATTCTTACTATGAAGGATGGCTCGTATTTCGGAAAGCTGGATTTTACCGGAGGATTATCCAGATATCTGGACAGCCGGTTTGTGGACGTGGAGCTTGTCACAAATACGCAGATCGGTCTGAAGGTCCCGGTCTCATCGATTGTCAGTAAACGCTTTTATACGATTCCCGACGAATATGGTATTTCCACCGGATCGGGAGGCGAAGTCGGTTTCCTGAAAGCTTCGTCAGCTGATGCAGGCAGTTCGGACTCTGACTATATTACGACTACAGTGTATGAACATAAGAACGGCAATTATTATGTGGACTCTTCCGATTTCAGTACAGGAGATATTATTTTGAAGGAGGGATCGTCCTCAGATCGTTTTATTGTCGGAAATACGGAAACTCTCGAAGGCGTTTACTCGATGAACAAGGGATATGCAGAATTTCGCAGGGTGAATATCATTGACAAAAATGAGGAATACTGTATCGTAAAGAAGGGTACCTCCTATGGCATTTCCCAGTTTGACAATATTGTACTTGATGCATCAAGCGTAAAGGAGTCGCAGATTACGGCGGCGCAGAAATAAAAAGACAGCAGATGGAAGGTGGCTTCAAGTTGATTACAGAAAATCTTGATCATGTAAAAGAAAGAATTCAAAAGGCCTGTGAAAGAAGCGGAAGAAATTCCAAGGACGTCACACTGGTTGCAGTCAGCAAGACGAAACCGGAAGAAGACATTATGGAACTTTATCGTGCAGGTCAGCGTGATTTCGGTGAAAATTATATTCAGGAACTTCGCAAAAAACATGACGATCTTCCAAAGGATATCCGTTGGCATATGATCGGACATCTTCAAAGAAATAAAGTAAAGTATATTGCGGAATATGTCACACTGATTCATTCTGTCGATTCCATGGAACTTGCAGAGACGATTGAAAAAGAGGCTGTAAAGCATAATCGCACGATTCCCGTGCTGATTGAGGTAAACGTAGCGCAGGAAGAGAGTAAATTCGGGGTATCTTTGGAGGAGGCTCCCAAACTTGCGGAAGAGATTTCGACCCTTCCGCATGTGGAGGTGAGAGGGTTTATGACCAGCGCTCCCTTCGTGGAAAATCCTGAAGACGACCGCAGTGTATTCAGAAGTCTCCATCAATTAAGTGTTGACATGAAAACCAAAAACCATAATAATGTTAATGTTGATGTCCTCAGTATGGGTATGACAAATGATTTCGAAGTTGCCGTAGAAGAGGGATCTACAATGGTCCGTGTCGGTACGGCGATTTTCGGAAAACGAAATTATCAAAACTGATCGGAGATAGCATAACATGCATTTTTTTGACAAATTCCTCAACGCAATCAAACTCGACGACGATTATGATGACGACGAAGAGTTTCTCGATGATGAGGAAGATGAAGAAGATGACGATGAGGAACCGGAGAAATCAAAACGAGGGTTCTTCAACCGTTTTTCCCGGGAAGATGATGAGGATGATGACGATCTGTATGATGACGATGAAGATGCCCCGGCAAGAGCCAGAGCTATTTCCCGCAAAGCAGAGAAAGAGAGCCGGGAACGTGCCTCTTCAGAACCGGTAAGACAGAATCGTACGGAGGAACGCCGCCGTGCCCGCCTGGAAAAAGAACGGGAGGAAAAAGCTGAAAAGAGACGTCAGGCTTCTGCGAGGGCGGAAAGAGAAGAAGCTGCAAGAGCTTCAATGAAAAAATCAAAGGTAACTCCAATCAGAAAGAAGAACGGGATTTCTAATATGGAAGTGAATGTGATCAGACCTGCATCAATGGAAGATACGAGAGAAATTGCGGACAACCTGATGAATAACAGCACAGTAGTTCTGAATCTTGAGGGACTGGATGTGGATATCGCTCAGAGAGTCATTGATTTCACCTGCGGCGTCTGTTATTCGCTGAATGGAAATCTTCAGAAAGTGTCGAGTTATATTTTCATTCTTACACCGGCCGATGTTGATATTTCAGGAGATTTTCAGAGTATTCTGAATGGAGCATTTGATATTCCCTCGATGGGATCGCAATATTGATCTGTGAAGCAGCTGTCGGATGACTTTCATTTGACAGCTGTTTGTTGTATTAACCTTTTTTCTTTTTGTTGGACTAAGCATATCGCCCGGCGCTCAGAATATTTTGATAAGGGCCGGGCGATTCTTTGCTGTTCAACCAGAATGGAGATAAACACAATATGCTGAAACCTGTAATCAGAACAAATTATCTTGATTTATCCGGAGAGCTTGCAGCGCTTTCCATACCAAAGCACCGCGTCTGTATTGTGGGGGACTCGAATACGATGCCTCTGTATGGGGATGCTGTGACAGAAGAATGTGAAAAAGTCTTTTCTGAGGTCCATACTTTTATCTGGCCTGCCGGTGAGGAACAGAAGAATCTTGATTCCATAAGAGAACTTCTGAAATACCTTTTGGAACAGCATTTTGACAGAAAGGACTGTCTGATCGCTCTGGGAGGCGGTGTAACCGGAGATATGACCGGATTTGCTGCGGCCGTCTATCTCCGCGGCATTCCGGTCATTCAGCTTCCGACCACCCTTCTTGCGCAAATTGATTCCAGTATCGGCGGAAAGACCGGTGTTGACTTTTACGGTTATAAAAATATGGTCGGGGCATTTCACATGCCCTCTCTTGTATACTCCAACATTTCCGTATTGAAGACGCTTCCGAAGGATCAGTTTGTTTCCGGAATGGGAGAGGTGATTAAGTCGGCGCTGCTGGGAGATCGGGAGTTTTATGACTGGCTTAAAGAGCATACTGCTGAGATCGAAAAGATGGACCCTGAAACGATTCGTTTTATGGTCGAACGCACTGCGGGAATTAAGGTACAGATTGTAGAAAGAGATCCGGAGGAGCACGGCGAACGTGCACTTCTGAACTTGGGGCATACCATCGGTCATGCAGTGGAGAAATTCAAAAATTTCGAACTGCAGCATGGCGTCTGCGTCGGACTCGGACTTGTGGCGGCAGCTTATATGAGTATGAAAAGGGGCATGATTACGGAGGCTGATCTTGACAGCATTCGTACTGTGTGTACCGCATTCGGACTGCCGGTTACAACTGACGGATTAAATCCTGAGGAAATTCTTCGCATCACCAAGTCAGATAAAAAGATGTCAAACGGGCAGATTCGGTTCATTTTACTGGAGTCGATCGGAAAAGCTGTCATTGCGGATGATGTGACGGATGAAGAAATTTTAGATGGAATCCGCTATATTTCGGATTGTAGGGAGGAAACGGTTTGACGTTCAAGCAAAAAACGGCGAAGAACTGGCTTGCGGCAGTTCTTTCCGTAATTGTACTGGTGGCAGTGGATCAGGTTTCAAAGGCGCTTGCGGTCAGGTATTTATCGGATGGCCCTGTAGATGTGATTCGTGGAGTTTTTCAGCTTCGGTATCTTGAAAATCATGGCGCTGCCTTTGGAATTCTTCAGAACCGCCAGATCTTCTTTTATATCATCACCATTGCGATACTGATCGGAGTATTCTGGTTTTATTCAAAGCTGCCGGCAAATAGAAAATACAGAACTTTACGTGTTTTATGTGTCTTCCTGACGGCAGGAGCGATCGGAAATCTGTTAGACCGGATGGTTCTCCATTATGTCAGGGACTTTTTCTATTTTATTCTGATTGACTTTCCGATCTTTAATGTGGCGGACATCTATGTGACATGTTCGGCGATTATTTTGATCATTTGTGTTCTGTTCATTTATAAAGATGAAGATTTTGCTTTTTTGAAAAAGAATCATTCGAAATAAGAAGCCGCGCTGCGACTTCTTATTTTTATAAATGGACAGACGTTGTTTTCACGTAAAAAGAGGAACTATGAGCCAGAAAGCAGAACAGAGAACTTTTACAGTCAAAGAAGAATCTGCGGGAAAACGAATTGACCGCATTCTTTCAGAGGCCTTCCCTGATTTTTCCAGGTCTTACCTGCAGACCTTAATTGCCGATGGCAATGTGGAAGTGGGAGGAAAAGTCCGAAAGAGCAGCTATAAGCCAAAGGAGGGGGAACAGATAGATCTGGTTGTTCCGGAGGCAAAGGAGCCGGAGATCCTTCCGGAGAAAATGGATCTCGATATTCTTTATGAAGATGACGATGTGCTGATTGTCAACAAGCCAAAGGGAATGACGGTACATCCGGCTCCCGGACATCCGGATCACACACTGGTCAATGGCATTTTATACCACTGCAAGGGCCATCTTTCCGGAATTAATGGAGTTTTACGTCCGGGAATTGTCCACAGAATCGATAAGAATACAACGGGAGCTCTGATTGTCTGTAAGAACGATCAGGCTCACAGAAAAATCGCGGAACAGCTGAAGGTGCATTCCATTACAAGAAAATATCGCGGCATCGTCATCGGAAATCTCCGGGATGATATCGGAACGGTCAGGGGAAATATCGGTAGAAGCCCTTACGACCGCAAGAAAATGGCGATTGTACAGAACGGAGGAAAACCTGCAGTCACTCACTACAGGGTTTTGGAAAGATTCGGGGATTATACCTACTGTGAGTTTACGTTAGAGACAGGAAGGACACATCAGATACGTGTGCACATGGCTTCTATCGGACATCCGCTCCTTGGAGATGACGTCTATGGCCCGTCCCGCTGCCCGTTCCATCTGGAGGGGCAGACACTTCACGCAATGACAATAGGCTTTATTCATCCTTCTACTGGGAAGTATGTGGAATTTCATGCCGACCTGCCGGAGTATTTCGAAAAGATTCTGAAAACATTGCGGAATAAGGGAAAATGAAATAAAATAGCTGCATGAGAAGCTGTTCTGCAGAGGAATTATGCGGCCTTTTTTAAGAAAAATGACGCTTTCTTCCGCAGAATGCACGAAGGAGGTCGTGATATATGAACAGACAAAATGTCATTATTACAATCGGAAGACAGACAGGCTCCGGCGGTATTGTGATCGGAAAGAAACTGGCGGAAAAACTGCAGATACCGTTTTATGACAGAGAACTTCTAACCCGCGCGGCAAAAGAAAGCGGAATGGACGAGAATATTTTCAGGAAGCATGATGAGAAGCCGACGAACAGTCTGCTGTATTCTCTTGCCATGGGTTCTTATGGAGGAGGCCTTTCGACATCGTATAATGAGATGCCCCTTGATCATAAAGTTTTTCTCGCTCAGTTTGACACGATTCAAAAAATAGCGAAAGAAGGGCCCTGCGTGATTGTGGGAAGATGCGCAGACTACGCCCTTGAGGAATATCCGCATCTTTTGTCCGTGTTCATTCTCGGAAATGAAGAGGATAAAATCACCAGAATCATGGAAGAAAATCATCTGACACATGATAAGGCGAAGGATTTTATCCGTCGAACCGATAAACGGCGCGCTGCTTACTATGATTATTACGCGAATAAGAAGTGGGGCAGCTCCGGAAGCTATGATATGTGCATCAACAGTTCCGTCTTCGGTTTTGACGGGACGACAGAACTGATTCTCGAGGCCGTCGATAAGAAGAACGCATGAAGAAGATAAAACTATTCGGCTTTGATCTGGATGGAACGCTTCTGACTCCGGAGAAAGGTGTCAGCACCTATACGAGAAAGACTCTGGAGCGCTGTGCCAAGCAGCAGATTATGCTTGTTCCGGTTACCGGACGTCCCCTTCACGGTATACCCGAGAGCGTTCGTTCCATTCCTTATCTTACACATCTGATTTGTTCCAACGGGGCTATGACCGTGGATTTAAGAAGAGGACAGGTGCTGCGGCGCAAAACGATGCCCTTAGAGCTAGTACTTAAGATTCTGCGGCAGATACCTTCCCACGGAGTAATACGTGAAGTCTTTATTGGAGGATACGGATATTGTGACCGGGAAACGGCTGCGCTCTGGAAACAAAGAAATCTGATTGAGGCGCAAAGAATCTATCTCAGAGAAAGCCGCAGAATTGTAGATGATCTTCCGGATTTTCTGGAGCATTTGTCCTTTGATGGGGAAGAAGTCCGAAAATACGGTATTTCACAAGAACATCTGGCGGAGGATATTAACATTTCGGCAGGAAGCGCCGAAATGCAGAAACATATTTTGGCAAATCTGGATGATGTGAAAGATGAATGCCACATAGTGGAGTCTTTTTCCACAGATCTGGAATTCGGTGCACTGCACGCGGACAAAGGGGAAGCTTTCATTGAGCTGGCGTCGGCATATGGAATTACCGCCGGCGAAACAGCGGCATTTGGTGATGGAGGAAATGACATTGACCTTCTGCAGGCGGCAGGAATGGCCGTAGCCATGGGCAATGCGATTGAGAAAATAAAAGATATGGCCGATTTTGTGACCGATGACAATGCACATGATGGAGTTGCAAAGGGAATCATAAAACTTTTGCGGATTTAAATTTATAATGAAACTGGATGAATGGAGTATAAGAGGATATTGCGCCGGAGTGCCTCTGTCGGATGTTTTATCTTAATATACTTTTTTATTTGACACAGGTGCCTTCTATATGTTTTAATTATAGAAATGTCTAAAAGCCTATGAAATAAATAGGAATTATATTAATTCTTTCATGACAGAATTGAGGCACCAATGAAGAAGTCTTTCTTTGAACGTATCCCGGTTCCGCTTTCGGGCGTGATGCTGTCCTTTGCGGCCTTTGGAAATTTTATTCGTACCTGGTCGGAGCCGCTGTGGCTTGTTTGTGAGATTGTGGCAGGAATTTTGTTCCTGACTTTAGTCATGAAAGCAATTATTGATCCGAAGGATATCCGGAATACTCTTTCTAATCCGGTCGGAGCCGGGATTATCTGCACCTTTTCTATGGGAACGTTGTTCTTTAGCGTCAGTGTCAAGTCTGCATCCGCAGTTCTCGGCCAGATCCTCTGGATAGCGGCAGTCTTCCTGCATCTTTTTTTCATGATGAATTACACGATTCAGATACTGCGAAAATTCGCGTGGAAGAATCTGTATACCGTAAGCTTTCTGGCCTATGTCGGGATTGCGGCTGCAGCGGCAACATCTCCGGCGTTTGGATACGAAAGACTCGGGTCAGGTCTGCTTATATTTGCGTCTATCGCGATGCTGGTTCTGTTTCCGCTGAATATATATCGTTACAGGACGGTGAAATCTCCGGAGGCTGTGCAGCCGCTGATCTGCATTTTTGCGGCACCGTTAAGTCTCTGCCTGGTTGCATACCTGCAGATAAGTACGCAGAAGAATATTTTTTTGGTGCTCATTGCCGCGGCAATTACCGTAGTGCTTTATATTTTTGCACTGACAAAGGCCATACGCTGCATCCGGAACGGAAAGTTTTATCCATCCTTTTCCGCATTTACCTTCCCGTTTATTAATACGGCCATTGCGGCTTTTCAATCCTCGAAGGCTTTGAAGGCCGCGGGTTACGGAGGATTTTCTGACGCATTTTTCGGAATCGCGATTCCGGAAATGGTGATTGCCGTATTCCTTGTCATTTTTGTATTTTCCTGCTATGTAAGAGAAATAATAGTTTTCAGGTCTTGAAAGGAGACAACATTCATGATTGAACACATTCACAGCCACAGAAACCTGATTGGGTTTGATGAAAACGGAATCCCGACCGTTACATTGAAGGCTTCAGCTCATGATCCGGAGGAGATTGACCGGCAGTATCAGGCCGTTGAGGACGGACTCGAAGATACGGCAGAAACACACGACGGTCATGTACATCATCATGATGCTGAGGCTCACAGGAAAAGCGATACAGCCTGTCCCAAGGAAGAGAAGGATTCCGAAGAAGAGGAAAATGCCTTTATTCACGACTATATGCAGGCTGTGAGTGCGTACCGCAAGACTTTCCCGTCCAAGCAGGACCAGATTGACAAGACGCCGGATCCTGCAGTACGGGAGATGATTTTAAGATCTTCTCAGCTTGGAATTGATACGACCTTCGACCGTTTTGACAAGCAGCAGCCGCAGTGTAACTTCGGTCTGGCCGGCATCTGCTGCAAGATCTGCAATATGGGGCCTTGCCGGATAACGGCCAAGGCAAAACGCGGCGTCTGCGGAGCGGATGCGGATCTCATTGTTGCGAGAAATCTTCTGCGTGCGGCAGCAGCAGGTGCGGCTCAGCACGGCATGCATGCAAGAGAACTGATGCTTGAACTGATGTGGGCGGCCCAGGGAAAGCTGGACGCACCTCTTCTGGGAGAGCAGAAGATCATAACGACGGCAAAGGGATTTGGAATTTCAACAGAGGGAAGAGATGTCAAGGATGTGGCATATGATCTTGCCAAGGCTCTTCTCGATGATCTTTCGAGCCCGGATCCGGATCATGTTTATAAAACCGCTGAAGTTTGTGCACCCCCTGACCGTGTAAAAGTCTGGAAGGATCTGGATCTTATGCCGATCAGCGCCTACCATGAAGTATTCGAAGCCTATCACAAGACAGCAGTCGGAACAGACGGAGACTGGAAGAGCATCATGGAACAGTTCCTGCGCTGCGGACTTGCCTTCTGCTTTACGGGTGTGGCCGGTGCGTCTTTGGCAACGGATGCGTTATTCGGAGTCGGGGACCGCGTGACATCAAAGGTGAATATCGGGGCACTGAAAAAAGGCTATGTCAATATTGCGGTACACGGGCACCTGCCGCTTCTTGTTAAGGAAATCGTAAAGTGCGGTCAGACACAGGAAATGATTGATCTGGCAAAATCCAAGGGTGCGAAGGGAATTCAGTTTTATGGAATCTGCTGCAGCGGACTTTCCGCCATGTATCGTTACGATGGTGTCATTCCGCTTTCGAATGCGGTGTCGGCGGAACTGGTCCTGATGACAGGAGCTCTGGATCTGTGGGTGGCCGATGTGCAGGATGTATTTCCGGCAATCATGGACGTCGCAAAGTGCTATAAGACAACTGTTGTCACAACGAGTGCCTCTGCCCGTCTTCCGGGTGCGGAGCGGATGGAATTCGACCGCCATCACTCCAACATCGGACAGGCGAAAGAACTGGCAAAGAAGATTGTGCTTCGCGGCATCGAAAGCTTTGAACAAAGAAGAGGAATTCCGGTCTACATTCCGCCTTACGAAGTGACCGCTGAAGTCGGATTTTCCGTGGAATACCTGATGAAACGCTTCGGAAGCTTCCAGCCGATCGCGGACGCTTTGAAGAGCGGAAAGATTCTCGGCATTGTCAACATGGTAGGCTGCAACAATCCGAAAGTGCCGTATGAGCGCTGCATTGCAGATGTGGCGAAAGTTCTGATTGAGAATAACGTGATTATTCTTTCCAATGGCTGCGCTTCATATCCGCTCATGAAGCTCGGATACTGTGCAAAGGATGCGCGGGTACTGGCGGGGAAGGAACTGCAGGAGTTCTTGGCTCCGGACCTTCCTCCGGTCTGGCATGTCGGCGAATGCATTGACAATACCCGTTCCTCCGGTATTATGGCCGGCATTGCCAAGGCCTGCGGTCAGCAGCTTCCGGATATGCCGTATGCATTTACATCTCCTGAGTGGAGCAATGAAAAGGGCATCGATGCTGCACTTGCTTTCCGTCTGATGGGCATTACTTCTTACCACTGTGTGGAGGCGCAGATCTTCGGTTCCAAAAATGTCATCGAATTTTTAAAACTCGGGACAGAAGAGACGCTGGGATCCCGTATGGTCGTAAATGTCGATCCGGTGAAGCTTGGTGAACAGATGGTCGCGGATATGAAGGAAAAGAGAAAGAAACTCGGATGGGACTGAGAAACTATACAGGACATCCGTGAGTCGAGCTGCTCAATTATGATAAAAAATTTTTGCCTTTTGCTCCTCTTTTCATTATAGAAGAGCAGAAGGGTAGTAGTATGGAGAAACTATACTTACTCTTTATGTTTTGCAACAGGATCTTTTTTGTAAATTGTTGCGGTGTCACTTTTTTCACCCTCAGCATGCCGCTCGGCAAGAATATTTCTCGCATTTTTCAGGTCCATGGTGCGCTTATCCGCATAGATCATCGTTGTCGTGGGAGATTCATGGTTTAAGGCGGCCTGAACCAGAGCCACATTTCCGGTTGCCTTCAGCATATCCGTGGCATAGGTGGCACGCAGCTTATGCGGTGTCAGTTTTGATCCGACTTCGGGCGCACCGGCCATAGAATATTTTTTGACCATGAGCTGAACGCTTCGGACAGAGAGCCGTTTCCCCTTGTATTTTCCGAAATTCACCAGAAAGAGAGCTCTTTCAGAGGGATCAGGGGAGGAAAGCTTGCGGATATCCAGATAATTCTGAAGCGCTGTCTTTACCTCATCATC
>CAYYEB010000008.1:0-24565 GCA_964470725.1 uncultured Lachnospiraceae bacterium
TTTCTGTCGGAGATGAAGTGAAGATACATACCTATTTTGCCGTGCGTGAAGATGCAGTTTGCCTGTATGGCTTTGGGACGAAGGACGAGCTCGAACTTTATAAGCTTCTTCTTTCTGTCAGCGGAATCGGTCCGAAGGGGGCTATGGGTCTTTTGTCCGTGATGAGCGCGGATGATATCCGCTTTGCGGTTCTTTCCGATGACGCGGCTGCTATCGCGAAGGCCCCTGGAATTGGAAAGAAGACCGCTCAGAAGGTGATCATCGAACTGAAGGACCGTCTGAGCCTGGAAGATGCCTTTGAAAAGAAGGCTGCGCATACGGAAGAGAAGAGTGTTGTCGCCGGAAATCCTCAAAGTGCGGCACAGTCAGAGGCGGTAATGGCGCTGGTTGCTCTGGGCTATTCCAATTCGGAGGCTTTGAAGGCTGTCAGAAAGGCGGCCTTGGAGCATGAAGGTGCGGATACGGAAGAACTGATTAAGGCTGCTTTGAAGGAAATGCTTTAAGAATGACAAATTAAAACTATTGCGATTGAAAGCAATATCTTCCGGACGCGAATCGAAAACGCTTTTGAGCACCGGATGATATGTTTTTCTGGCGAACATGTATACGTAAGGATATAAGGAATAGTTTTAGGAGGCAAGAATGCCCAGACAGATTGTAACGAGTGCGGAGGAGACACCGGAAGATAAAAAAATAGATGCTTCTTCGGGACTTAGACCACGATATCTCAGCGAGTATATCGGTCAGGAAAAAACAAAACAGAATCTGAAGGTGTATATAGAAGCGGCGAAAATGCGCGGGGACTCTCTGGATCATGTGCTTCTTTACGGCCCTCCCGGACTTGGAAAAACGACACTGGCAGGAATCATTGCCAATGAAATGGGAACAAGCCTGAAAATCACAAGCGGTCCGGCGATTGAAAAGCCGGGAGAGATCGCAGCCATACTGAACAACCTGAAGCCCGGAGACATCCTCTTCATCGATGAAATTCATCGTCTGAATCGTCAGGTGGAAGAGGTGCTCTATCCGGCTATGGAAGATTTTGCGATTGACATTGTCATCGGCAAAGGGTCCACCGCAAGATCGATCCGGATAGATCTGCCGAAATTTACACTCGTTGGAGCAACGACACGTCCGGGAATGCTTTCGGCGCCGCTGCGGGATCGCTTCGGCGTCATTGCCCATCTGGAATATTATACAACGGATGAATTAAAGCAGATCATCCAAAGAGCGGCCGGAAAGCTCAACGTGAAAATCGATGAGAAGGGAGCTGAGGAGCTGGCGCGCCGTTCCCGTGGGACGCCTCGTCTGGCAAACAGACTCTTAAAGCGCGTCCGCGACTATGCGCAGGTTCGCTATGACGGAGTGATTACGGATAAAGTAGCTTCTGAGGCTCTGGATCTTCTGGAAGTGGACCAGTTTGGACTGGAAAAGCTGGATCGTACAATATTGGAAACTTTGATTGTGAAGTTTCAGGGAGGTCCTGTGGGACTGGAAACTCTGGCCGCATCCGTCGGAGAAGATGCAGGAACACTTGAGGATGTCTATGAACCGTATCTTTTGAAAAACGGTTTTCTGAGCCGCACGCCGCGGGGTCGGGTTGCGACTCCCATGGCATATGAACATCTGGGGTACGAGATGCCGGATGACGCATGATTTTATTCAGGGCATAGTGTTCGGCATCTCCTATGGTATACAGGGCCTTAAATCATGAACTGATTGCTCCGGGCGTCCGAGTGACGCCGGTCATTAATGAATGCAAGCCGTTAGGCGCAGCATGAATTTAACGTATAAGTCGGTTGCAAACGGCTGAGCACAGCGGCTGCTTGCAGACGCAAGTGCTCAGACACTTGCAACCACAACCGGTATGAGGAAAAAACTTCACGAACGAATGTGAGAGAAGTGATTTCCGAATAGCGGTTAGCACGGTGAGAATTGCGAAGCAATGAAACCGTGCGTAAGACTTATACAGTATATGGCTAAGAGCGAGCGGGAGCGTCCCGGAACAACAGTTCATGATTTGAGGCCCGTACCTAGAGTTATGTCTGAACAGTAACGATGCATAACCATGGCAGTTTTAAGCCGTCAGCCTCATAGTCAAAAAGAACCGGAACATGAGTTTTCTCATGTTCCGGCCTCAACCTTACAGCAAAATCATTTCATATTATCCGTTTCTCCGCCAATGCTCGGCACCTTACCGTATTCCTTGGCCTCCGCAACCGATTTTTCTCCAAGCTGTGAAATTCGAATGATATCATTACTGATCGTCTGCACCGTGTCAGACGGCGTATACGAAGTTTCATCAAAAAGGAACTTGTGAAGATCCGTTACATTCTGCGCCAGTGTGACAGGAATCAGAGCATCGCACTTTGATCCGTTCGGATAGACATCCTTAGGAAGCATAGCAAATGGCCATCCGGTTGTCTTTTCAATTTCATAGCTCATCATGGACCGTGCCATCTGTATGATCTCGGAATTGGAAAGCGATGTACGGCAAAGCGGAAGGACATCATTAATCACAGATGTCACCGCATTGATTCCCTGCTGCTTTGCTTTTTCCACGATCTTTTCGATTACGACACGCTGTCTCTGTGTTCTCTTCGGATCATTTCCCGTCGTGTAACGGATACGGGCATAACTGACAGCCTGATCTCCATTCAGGTGATAGGAATTGACGGATCCATCATCCTTCGGAACCTTCAGCGCCCTATATTTATTACCTGTTACTTTGGATGTTTCCTTTGCATAGTTATTAATATGTACCACTTCATCATGCAGAAGATCAATATCCAAACCTCCGAGATCATCAATCAGTTTGGACATGGACTTGAAATCCACAACCACATAATCATGAATATTCAGATCCAGATTTTTATTCAGCATGGTCAAAAGCTGCTTCGCGGACCCGCGCATATAAGCTGAATTGGCTTTATCATAGGTTCCGCCGACTTCTGTCGTTCCCGAAGAAGTGGAAGATTCGGTGTTTTCAGAGGATGAAGTGGTATTTTCGTCATTCTCTGACGATTTGTCCGAGTTTCTTTCACCCGATTCATAATCTTCATCTTCATTGTCCGTGTCTTCATTATAATCTTCTTCGTCGGTATCATCGCCGCCGTCATAATCTCCGGTGTCTTCATCGTCATCATCTTCCTCATCACCGGATCCGTCATCTCCTACATTCTGCGTCTCTTCCTCATCCGCATCGTAGTCTTCCTCAGATCCGTCATCGGAGTCATCGCTTGTTCCGACGACATCGGCAGAATCATCATCCAGATCAGATCCGTCACCGCCCTGATTCTTTGTACCATCCGGGTCTATATTCAGGAGGGTGTCACGATATACGGAAACGATTCTGACCTTCTTCGTATCGTTATTGATACTTGCAATCAGCATGGTATCACTGTTCGCGTAATCGATTTCCTTATTATCACGGGTATCGATGCCTACCAGTGCAATATTCGTGTATCCATGCATGGTATTTGCGTCCGTCACGCCGGAATTTTCTCCCGCGGAATCGGCTTCCATGTTCGGATCTATCGTCTTGTTATTACCTGATACGGTATTGGCCGTGCCGATATTTCTGAGTCCCTCATTGACTTTTGCATATGCAAAGACGCCGACAACAAGAACAAGCAGTATGACAATTTCAACAATAAACAGTATTCGGTTCTTTTTCCTGCTTCTCTTTCTTCTTTTCTTCATAAAATTACCTCACAGTAAATCTTACTCATTCTTCGTCGGATGCTTCGGCACAGATTGCCGGACGGACATCTCTTCCGAAAATCATCTCGCCGCTGCTACGGCAGCTTTTCAATATGCATTTTTATTTACAAAGCCATGAAATACTGTCAGAAACAGAATTTTAAAATCCAGACCAAGCGTCCAGTTCTCAATGTAATACAAATCGTATTCGATTCGTTTCCGGATAGATGTATCGCCGCGAAGCCCGTTCACCTGTGCCCACCCTGTCATTCCGGGGCGCACCTGGTGCTTGATCATATAACGCGGTATCTCTTCCTGGAATTTCTCCACAAAATACGGCCGCTCCGGACGCGGACCGACCAAGGACATATCACCCTTTAAAACATTAAAAAGCTGCGGAAGCTCATCCAGGCTTGTTTTCCGCATAAACTTTCCGATCTTTGTCACTCTCGGATCATCCCGGGTGGTCCATTTCTTCTTTTCCTTATTATAATCCTGTACCACCATCGAACGGAACTTGTACATCATAAACGGCTTATTGTGAAGCCCCACCCGTTCCTGTTTGAAAATAACCGGTCCCGGAGATGTCTTCTTGATGATAATGGCACAGACCAGCATAACCGGTGAAAATACCACGATCGCAATCACGCTGATCACGATATCCATCAGTCTTTTCACAGATGCAGGAAATGCCGCAGACAGGGGAACATAGCGGATGTTAATCACAGGAAGGCCCAGAATGTCTTCCGTATATGGCTTGGTCGGAATGATATTATTATAATCCGGAATGAACTTGGTGTGTACACCGGACTTTTCGCAAAGCGATACAATATTTTCCAAACGATAGTACTCTGACAATCCCAAAGTTATCGCGATCTCATCCAGATGGTTTTCCGGAAGAATGATCATCAGATTGTCGATTCTTCCGAGAACTTTCACGCCCTTATAGGTTGTTCCGGCCTCAATTCTGTCATCGAGAATGCCCCGGATCTTCAGTCCCCACTGGGGATTCGCCACAACTCTGTCTATATATTCCTCAGCTGCCCGGCTGTAACCGACCAGCAGCACATTTTTTATAAAATGTCCGTTCTTCATCATCCGCTTTACAAGCGACCAGATTGCAAAGCGGACACAAATATCCGCTGCCGAATTGATGCAAATAAAAATAAGCAGCATCGTTCGTGACCAGTTGATCTGATGCACCATAAAGAGAACAACGATGATGCACACATACATGATCAGGTTTGCCGCGATTACGCTGCCGATTTCTGACCGGCGTCCCTTCATACGGTTTGGATTGTAAAGGTTCATTGCCGAATACAGGATCAGCATTCCCGGAACAATCAGAGCCAGAGCCGTCATATAGACGGGCATAGGCACCGTTTCAAAGGAACCCCCGGAGAACAGACGACTTCGGAATTTCAAGTACCAGGCCAGCCAATAGGATCCGGCGGTAATCAGAGCATCGATTATGGCCAGAAGGCGGCTGAAATACTTTTGGTTCTGCTCAATCAAAACTCATACCTCACAGGAGTCAGACCTTTTTCAAAATCTAAATATACTATAAGTCCGCTCCGATGGCAAGTCGTTTTCCGCGGCCGTCCGGCTGGTGCGCAACTGCCTCTTCCTGTCGGGCACTATCCGGGAGATCTGCTTTCAGATCAGGCGTCGTCCCCCTTAGCTGTTCGAACTAAGCTCTGCCGTGCACTAAAGTGCTTGGCACTCGCTAAGTTCTCACGATCTTCGGGCTCCTTTGGCCAATTGATCTGAAAGCAGACTCCCGGGCAGCGCCCTCTGCCTTCAAGATAAAGATCACCGGTTTATAACCCTTCTGACGCAGTTGATCCAAAGTTCCATCTGGATTGCCGCATATGTCGGCAGCATTTTCCTCTGATACGGTACTCTGCGCCCCTCCCGTCTGCCTTTGCGGCTCAGACGAAGTCCCTGAAACAGCCCCTTGAGATACTCCTTGCCAAATCCTTTTTCCGCAAAGAAGACGGCCTTAACCGTAAAGCCAAAGAGAAGCAGCGGAAGATTCAGCAGAATCTGCAGCGGCGGCATATTCTTGGAAATCAGATAGACACTGTTGCGGGAAGTATTTTTGACCTTGAACAGGTTGTAAACGGATCCGCTCGCTGCGGAGCCCACATGGAGGACTTTCGCTGATGGAATGAAGTAATTATGATAGCCGTGAAGTCTCGCCCTCCATCCGATATCCGTGTCCTCAAGGTAGGCGAAATGATTTTCGTCAAAGCCTCCGATTTCATCCAGCACGGATTTGCGGTAAATGGCCGCTCCGGCGCAGCTTGAGAAGATTTCCGCAGCATGCCTGAATTTTCTTTCACTTCTGCCCTTTCCCCGGGCAAATGCCCATCCGAAGGCACAGTACAGATCTCCTGCATCATCCATCTTGTGCGGTTCATTCATACGAAGCATTTTCGCCTGGCAGGAAAATGCGTCTTTCTTCCTATCCATTGCGCGGACAAGCTCCTTCACAAAATCCGGATAGACCTTCGTATCGTTATTCAGAAGGATCACGTAGTCCATTCCCTCTGATTCCCGGATTCCGAGATTCACCGCACCGCAAAAGCCCGTATTTTCCGGAAGACGAATCAGCCGCACCTCCGGGAAGTTTCTTTCTACCAGATCCGCACTCTCATCTGCGGAGCCATTGTCAATGACAATCACAAGGTCCGGTTTTTGCGACTGCCTCCGCAATGCGTTGAGACAGTCTTCTATATACTCTTTTCCATTGTAATTCGGAATTACTACCGATGTCTTTGCTGCCATATCAGGATACCTTTAATGAATAGTTCCACTTTTTCAGGGAAAGATTCGGATTATACATCGGATCTCCTTCCTTCAGAATCTTCAGCCAGTGCACGCGCATGTACTCGATTTCGCTCTGGAAACGGCGGACTTTTTCGGGAGAATCCTCCGGTCCCCGGGTTCTTGACTCATCATGAATGAGTTCCGCAAAGGGATCATATACGATTCTGTAGCCCTTTTCCCCGATTTTAAGGCAGAAATCCACATCGTTAAATGCGACTGCAAGTTCCTCCGTAAATCCTCCGGCCTCTTCAAAGACCTGCCGTTTCACCATCATGCAGGCAGCCGTTACGGCACTCATATCCTGCATGATCGATGCTTTGTGCAGGTAACCGCTGCGTCCCTTCGGAAGGTCGACAAACATGGAACCCGCAATTCCCCCGATACCGATCACAATTCCCGCATGCTGCACTCTCCGGTCCGGATAGTACAGTTTTGCGCCGACGGCTCCCACATCCTTTCTCTGGCAGACCCCCAGCATTTCCGTCAGCCAGTCGGTGGAAAGCGTTCCCCTCACATCGTTATTGAGGAAAAGGAAATATTCGCCCTTCGCGAAGCGGACTCCGTAATTATTAATTGCCGAATAGTTAAACGGCTTTTTCCAGCGGACCATATGGACATTATCGCGCTTCGAAAGTTCCTGATAGTAAGCGAAGGTTGCCCGCTCTTCGCTGTTATTTTCCACAATCACAAATTCCAGGTTCGGGTAGCCGGTTTCAAGGACCGATTCCACACACGCCTTCAATGCCTCGGCCTGATCCTTATTCGGAATGATGACGGAAACAAGGGGTGTTCCCTCCACCGGATATCTGACTCTGTAAAAGCCCGGATCCGGAAGTTTTTCGACTGTTCCTGTATCTCCGGTTCTCTTCAGGTTGCCCTCAATTGCTCTCTTTCCCGCATCATAGGCATAGGTCTTACTCATCGGATTATCGGCCGTGGAAATCTCTGAGGTTCTCCAGTGATACAGAATTCTCGGAACCCGTACAATTTTCAATGCTTTTTCTGTACAGCGGAAAATAAAGTCATAATCCTGTGCACCGTTCATATTCGGATCAAAAGATCCGGCCTCACGGACCAGTGTCTTTTTCACGCACAGAAAATGCGTAATATAATTATTCGAACGCAGAAGATCCAGATTAAATTCCGGTTTAAAATGCGGCTGATAGTGCTTTTTTCCGTCCGAAGTAATCTTGTCTTCATCGGTATACATCAGATCAGCCTTCTGCTCATTGACGGCCTTCGCAAATTCAAACAGGGCATCCGGCTCAATCGTATCATCATGATCAAGGAAAGCTATATACTCGCCTCGTGCCATATCGACGGCACGGTTCGTATTGTCCGCAATTGTGCCGTTTTGCTCAAGCTTCTGATAGCGGATCCGCGAATCTTTTTCGGCATACTCCGCTACGATGCTTTCCACCGTTCGATTTTTCCTGCTTTCCGCCCCATCATCCTCTTCTGCCGCTCCGGCATCAGCGATGCAGAGTTCCCACTTTGCATAGGTCTGATTCAGAACGGATTCTATCATTTCCCGTAAAAAACGCTCCGGCGTGTGATAGGCAGGTACAACAATGGAAAAAAGCGGCATTTCCGGGAATTTCTTTTCTTCCTCCGCCTTTCGGTCCTTATCCTGCAGCCGGTGTTCTTCAAACCAGGGACCGTACGGAACCTCTTCCGGTTCCAGTCTGTCCTCCAGATGATGGAAAAACTCCTTCGTTCCGAAATGTTTCCAATACAGAAACGCCTTTTTGATTTTATACGGTGTCACCGGAAAGTTCATGACATGTTCCTCGCATTTAGTTCTATAATTCCCGTAATGCTCGCCTGCAAAACATGTCTCCCGGCGCTCAAAAGCGTTTTCGATTCGTGTCCGGGAGACAGTTTTGTCAGTCTCACATTCCTACTGAATGTTTTTCTGTAATCCGGGTTCCTGCTTTTCTTTGTTCCAAGATTCCAAGAAATATCAATATCACCAACGAACAGATAGAGATGGCAATTCCCGCAAAAAGTCCGGGGCTGCGGAACCGAACGGTAACTGTATGCGTTCCCTCCGGAAGATGTACCGCAATAAAGCCTTCATCCGCCAGAAGCATCTGCTGTTCCTGTCCGTCCACAGAAACCGTCCAGCCGTTTTCATACGGAACCGCAAGGAACAGATATCCGTCTTCACCGGCCTTCACTGTTCCTTTTAAGGATCCGCTGTTTGAAGGTTTCGGGAGCGAAATCTCTGAGGCCTTATCCCGATCTTTGTATTCCACAGTGATCTTCTTTGTGACCGCTCCGACCTCGTCACCCGTTATTTTTTCTTCGGCGGCTGCATGATCCGGATAGAAGGATGCGATATTTTCCACTTCGGCATTTTTGAAGACGGCAATGTCACCGATCATGCGGTCAAAGGAAAATCCATTGATTTTCGCATTTTTCTTCTCAGCAAGTACATATTTTACACCTGTCAGATTGCTCTGGGGTGCATTGTCCCTCCCATTTTCAAAAAGATAATGATTCTGATCTTTGTAAATGAGATCTTTCCAGTATGTTTCCACATACTTCTGGATGTTTCCGTTCTGTGTGGAATTGTATCCGCTGACGGAAGGATAATCCTGCACCATGCCATCCATTCCGTCCACAGCATGATAGGTCTTCTCGATCCGGTAAAACTGCGGGTCATCCTTTTGTATCTCTTCGATAGCACGGATCGTATCTTTATCGGAGATTTCCTGATGATATTGGCACTGGGCAGTCGAATAACGAAATTCAAAGTTGCTCGCGCCGTCTGAAATCACATTGACCATCAAAAGCACTCCCATGGCCGTATCCGTAACCGCAATCAGTGTCTTTCTTTGAAGTTTTGCAGCTGGAAGCAGAAGAATGCCCATCACGCCTCCGGATGCAAGCAGAACCTTGATATGCTCATTATCTTCCGGATAAAACCCGGCATGATAGATTTTCCAGTAACTCACTGCAATGGTAGCAAGTCCCAGAAGAAGCGCAGCAATTGAAACCCTGTGCTTTTGGAATATCTCATGAAGGGTTTCCGCCGAAACGCAGGCAAAATACGGCATAAAAAGGAACATGTATCTTGAAAAAGATCCGGCCAGACCGTTCATGAGCACCCCGACCGTTGCAGTTCCCGCCGACAAAACGGCCATTCCCGCCATCACATAGCGAAGAACCCTGTTTCTTTTTGTCAGTTTCATTCCCGGTATCAGGAAAATATACTGTATGGCCAGGAGAATGAACAATGTCGAGAAAAACAGGCAGGGATCCTCATAATAGTTTGTGAATCCGTGATAGTCGGAAATTCCCATTCCCGTCGTTGTAAATGTCCTGTAAAAAAGTGCCTTATAATAGCTTCTCGGCAGTTCGGTCAGAAACAGCTTTTGAAATACCGTCAGATTTGACTTCATTCTTGACGTGACCGTAAAAATCGGAATTGCCGACGGAAGAAGAGCAAATGCACTGACTCCGACGCCGAGAATCATCGTCAGCGCCACCTGCACCGTGCGTTTCAGCCAGTGAACAAAGCCTTTTTCTTCCCGCATCCAGAAGCGCAGCATCACATAGGCAGCGCACATAAGCAGCGTCATATATCCTGTATACATGCTGTTGACCACGACGACGGCCGTCATTATGACAAGGGCCTTCCAGGCTTTTGCATTTCGGATCATGCGCTCCGTAAAAAGAAGCATCAGAGGCACCAGAAAATAAATTGCACCGAACTGATAGTGCTGTCCCCAGATCAGAATAAAGCCACTGAAAGCATACATATAGGAAGAAAGACACTTTGCTCTTTCGTCCAAGGGGAACACGGACAGATACAGGTAAGTAAACAGGCCGCTCAAATACATTTCCAGGCACAAAATCCATACCATAACGCCTGCCAGATGAGGTATTCCGCGAATCGCCCCATAGAGATAGACAAGTATCAGCATCGGATTTGTCAGATTGAACAAATTCATGTTGACACCGAATCCGTCTCTCCAGTTCCAGAGCGAAAAGTCTCCGGATTTCAGCTGATGAATGATCCCTGCATACTGCGGAAGATACAGCTGAGATGTGTCGGACCCAATATCAATCCATGCGATCGGCTCTCCGCCGAAGAGATATCTTCTGAAAATCACAAGACAGCTGATTCCGACCATGACAGTCAGAATCAAAACCGTCCGCATCTGCCAATGCAGTAATTTTCGCTCAGTCATGAAACCTTACAGCTCTCCCTGCTCCTTTAATGCCTTTAAGTATCTTGAAACCGCATCTTTCCAATCAGGAAGCGGTGTGAAACCGTTTTTGACAAGCTTGCTCTTATCCAGGCGGCTGTTAAACGGTCGAACCGCCTTCGAAAGACCGTACTCTTCCGTTGTCACCGGAATCACCTTTGTCTTATATCCGGCCTGACGATAAATTTCCACAGTAAAATCATACCAGGAAATATAGCCGCCCTCGTTGGTCGCATGGTAATATCCGTAACGGTCTGTCTCAATCATATCCACCAGTAATCTTGCCAGATCAAAGGTATAGGTCGGTGTGCCGATCTGATCATCGACGACACGCACCTCGTCATGAGTCTTGCCGACACGAAGCATCGTCTTGATGAAGTTCTTGCCATTCAGGCCGAATACCCAGGCAATACGTACGATAAAATACTTCTTTAAGGTATTCGCCACTGCCAGTTCACCGCCGAGTTTTGTTTTTCCATAGACATTCATCGGCTTATAGTCCTTGCAGTCCGGATCCCACGGTGTCGTGCCCTGTCCGTCAAAGACATAATCCGTACTGATATAGACCATCTTTGCATCAAGAAGCTTTGCCTCATTGGCAATATTCTGTGTTCCGCCGACATTGACGGCCTCCACCTTTGCGACCTTGTCATCATCCTCGGCCATGTCCACTGCCGTCCATGCCGCACAGTGTACGATCACATCCGGATGCACCTCGGACAGCACCTTGTGTACCGCATCCGCATCCGTAATATCAAGACTCACATACGGCATCTTCGTCACCGCCGTGCCGTCCTGCGCACCGCCGTATTCCGGCTGCATATCCGAGCCGACGCCTTCATAACCGCGTTTTGCCAGTTCATTCATCACATCATGGCCCAGCTGACCGCTGACGCCCGTCACAAAAATCTTCATAACCGTTCTCCTTCGTATATTTCTCTTAATACCCTATGCTGATCGCAGAATCGAAACTCTCTGCGAAAACACGCTGCGCTTTACTCATCTCACTACGAAACATATGCACGCCTTCCGACCGGCATAGAAGCGTGGCCGGATCTCCAGGCGGCACGTTTCTTGTGAGATTTCGTGCGCTTGCTATGGATTTTCTGCAGAGAGTTCCGATTCTGCGATCATTCCTTTCAAAACAAAGCCGTTTCCCTTAAGTCACAACCGCTTCAGTGAGAAGTCCTGCGTAATCATCGACAGATTCGGATTGTAGTACGGATCCCCGTCCCTGAGAATTTCCGGCCAGTGAGACTGGAAGTACCGCATCTCCCCGTTAAATCTTCGCACCTTATCCGGCGTATCTTCAGCGCCTCTCGACTTTGACTCATAATGATACAGCTCCGCAAACGGATTATAGACAATCAGGTAACCTGCCTTCCGTAATTTCATGCAGAAATCCATATCATTAAATGCGACCGCAAGTTCCTCCGTAAATCCGCCGACTTCATCGTAAGTACTGTGGCGCACCATCATGCAGGCCGCTGTCACGGCACTGTAGTCCTGCTGGAGGATGATGCGGTGCTGATATCCCGATACATCCCGCTTCTGGTTGACAAATGCATGTCCGGCCACGCCGCCCCATCCCATGATGACGCCGGCGTGCTGAATCGTATTGTCCCCAAAGTACAGCCGCGCACCTACGGCTCCCACATCCGGACGCATCGCAAATCCGAGCATTTCCCGAATTGCGTCACTGATGAATTCCGTATCGTTATTTAAGAGCAGAAGATACTCTCCCCTTGCCTTACTTGCTCCGAAATTGTTAATTTTCGAATAATTAAAGGCATCCTTATAATAAATCACGCGAACGCGGGGTTCCTTTTTCTGGATCTCCTCGTAATAATCCCAGGTTTTCTGTTCCGTCGAGTTATTTTCAATGACAAGCACTTCCAGGTTCGGATAATCCGACTTGCTGAAAATAGAAGTAAGGCACTTGTCCAGATCCTCCGTATGATCCTTGTTCGGAATCAGGACCGACACCAGCGGTTTTTCCTTCCAGTGCCAGCGTGTCCGGTAAATTCCGGCAAATGCCCCCTGTTCCACGGTTGCCGGCCATCCGAGCCGGTCATAATGTGCCTGAATCGCTCTTTCACCTGCCGTAAAGGCATAGCCCTTGCTGTCGGGATTGGCTGCCGTGCTTCCCTCGAAATATCTCCAGTGATAGAGGATCTTCGGAATATGTTCTATATGATCCGTCTTCTCCACACAGTGAAAGATAAAATTATAATCCTGCGCACCGTCAAATGCCGGATCCAGCCCGCCGATTTCTTCTTCGAGCGTTCTTCTCACCACAAGAAGATGGCAGATATAATTTACGGAGTCCAGCATGTCCGGATCATAGTCCGGTTTGAAATTCGGCTGCATCAGTTCTTCCGAAGTCGTGATCTTATCCTCATCGGAATAGATCAGATCCGTATCCGGTTTCTCATTCAGCCGTTTCACTACTTCATAGAAGGCATTTGCAACAAGCAGATCGTCGTGATCGCTGAAGGCAATAAAATCTCCCGTGGCCTTCGCAAGAGCCGCATTCGTATTTTCCGAAATCTGAAGCCTTTTATGATTTCGAACCACACGAATCCGCTGATCCTTTGCTTCAATCTCCGAAAGAAGGCCGTCAATCGGCGAATTTTCACCACTTCCGTCGGAAAGAATCAACTCCCAGTTTCCATAGGTCTGTGCCAGCACGGAACCCACCAGTGCCAGAAGGAAATCACGCTGGGATTTATAGCAGGGAACAACAAGAGAAATTTTCGGTTCCCACTGAAACTTTTCCGTCCGTTCACGGGCCAGCTCTTTTTCTGACGGAAGATGCTTTTTGACCCAGTCCGAATAAATAATCGGACGCATATTCGGGTTAAAGAGCCGGTTAAACGTCTTGTTGAAAAATGCTCCCGGCCCCTTATAGCGCAGCGTCTTTACTCCCTTTTTATATAAGGAAGCAAATTTCCGCATGCCAATGCCGGCCGCATCCGTAGGAAATTCCTCCCGCACCGTACAGCCCGGTATACTGAGCACAAGAGTAATCCCGCCCTTCGGAATATGGTCCATTTTCACATAAAATCCGCAGTTCTGTCCGACAGGGTATTCCTCGAAAAGATCCTTCGTATCGTAACGCAGATACCGTTCAATCTTGCACTTCAAAGGAGCGCCGCTTCTTCCGAGAACCCTGATTTTCACTTCGGATTTTGCCGCAGCCCATCCCTGAATCCGGAGAGTTCCCTTCTTCTGATCCACCGTATAGTCATCGATGAAATAACGGATATCCCGCTGCTTTTTCGCAAGTTCTTCTCCCGTGATATCAAAGCACAGATGACGTCCTGCCCCTGTGTCCGCATACACCTTCAGAATCTTTCTCTTGGAAAGATCCCCTGTCAGGTGCAAAAATACACGGGATTCACAGCCGCCGTATTTTTCATCCACGCTGTCTGAAATGGTCTGGATCCGCACTTTCAGAGGCTTCTTATCCAGTTCCGCCGTAATCACAGCCTCCGGAACGACCCATCCGTCCATCCGGTACTCCGTCGGATCCGTCAGAAGAAAACGGTCGATTTTTACCAATAATCCATTATTTACCATATTCATCCATTTCCTTCAGTGAATAAATCTTCGGTTTCCTCGTAAAGTTCGGATTATAGAGCGGATCGCCCTTCGTCAGAATATCTTTCCAGCGCTCAGAGAAAATGTCCGCCTCTTTCTGTAAACGTTCCATCTTCTTCGGGTCCTCGGTATCGTGTCCGCGTGATGCCGATTCATAATGATACAGCTCCGCATACGGATTATAGACAATCCGATAGCCGTCCTTACCGATTCTGAGGCACAGATCCACATCGTTGTAAGCCACGGCAAGTCCCTCATAGAACCCGCCGACCTCATCAAATACACGTTTCTTCACCATCATGCAGGCCGCCGTCACGGCGCTTACATCCTGCGTCACAACCGCGCGATACATGTATCCGTGATCCTTGCGGCTAAGTCCGACAAATTTATGTCCGGCCACGCCGCCGAAACCGATTACGACGCCGGCATGCTGAATGGTATCATTCGGGAAATAAAGTCTTGCTCCGACTGCTCCCACATCATCCCTCATACACGGATACAGCAGTTCCTGCATACAGGTGTCATAAATCATTTCGGTATCATTATTCAGCAGGAGAAGGTATTCCCCATCCGCATATGTTTCACCGAAATTATTGATGGCCGAATAATTAAAATCCCCCTTATATGTGACAACTTTGATTCTTCCGTCGAGACGTTTGGAAAGCGTCTTATAGTAAGCAAACGTTGCCTCTTCCGTACTGTTATTTTCAATGATGATTACATCAAAATTTTTGTACTTCTGCTTCTCAAGTGAAGTGATGCAGCGATCCAGCACGTCGCTGTGATCCTTGTTCGGAATCAGGACAGACACCTTCGGCGTCTCCTTCCAGAAATAATAAGTCCTGAAATGGCCGAGGAACTTCTCCTTCTCAACTTTCGCCGGAATGTGCAGCCGTTCATAGTGCGCGGCTACCGCCCTTCTTCCGGATTCATAGGCGTACATCTTGGAATACGGATTCTGCGCCGTGGATTCCATCGAAAGTCTCCAGTGATAGAGAATCTTCCGGATATGCCAGATATTTTTCGTCTGCTCCGTACATCTTAAGATGAAATCATGATCCTGCGATCCGTCATACTCTCCGTTCAGAAGTCCTGCTTTGTCAAGAATCTCTCTTCTGACGACAAAGAAGTGGCAGATATAATTCTGGGCGCAAAGAAGGGATTCATTGAAATCCGGCTTAAAATGAGGCTCAATGTAGATACCGTCATCCGTAATCTTGTCCTCGTCCGAATACAGAACATCCACATCCGGATGATATTTCAGAACCTCCGCATTCTGATAGAGTGCGTCCGGTGTCACAAGGTCATCATGATCGCAGAAACAGATATAATCTCCTGTGGCAGCCTCGATGGCTGCGTTGGTATTGTCCGAGATATAGAGCTGTCTGTGGTTCCGCACCACCTTGACCCGCTTTTCCTGCTGTTCAATCTCCCTGAGAATTCCATCGATCGGAGACGGATCTCCGCTGCCGTCTGACAGAACAAGTTCCCAGTTCGGGTAAGTCTGCGCCTGAAATGACCTCACAAGCTCCCGAAGGAACTTTTCGGGAGTCTTATAGAGAGGAATCACGATAGAGAATTTTATATTCCGATCGAATGTCTCCTCCCTTTGTCTTTGCAGTTCCTTTGCATCCGGTCTGTGCATATGATACCAGTTGTCATAGCACAGGTCCGTATCCGCTATTGCTTTTGCAGCACGTTTTTCCGGATCATATTCTATCTCGAGCTGCACGTTGCAGACGCCGCGGCCATTTACCACATGCAGATACAGCGGCTGTTCGTTCACATCCGCATATTTCAGATGGACTGCGAATCCATAGGTGCCGTTTTCATCCATCTGCATGGCGTCCGCCACATCCTTTCGGACGCCTCTGTAAATCCGGGCCGGAATCACCTGCATCTGCTGATTCACTACAGTAATGGTATCGTGATCAAAATCATGATCCACGGACCACCCTTTGATCAGATAGGATTCCTTCCTATAAGATATGCTGTCTATATGAATCGTGATGTGCGCGTCATCGTTTGGCATCACCGGATAAAGTTCCTGCCAGGGATCCGGCTTATGGAGGCTGCGAAGTGCCTTTCTGTAAGCCCGCACACTCTTTGAAAGCATAAATGCTTCCGTAATATTGTCACGCTGTTCCGCCAGAGATTCCAGACGCGCACGAGATGCCGAAAGTGCCACGACTCTGTCCTGTTCCCGCTTCAGGTCATCGGCAAGCCATCCCGAAGCCGCCTGATCCAGGGCAAATCTGCGGATAGACACCGTCATCTTTGTCGCACCGGCCTTCCACTTGCTGATCTCAAAATACGGATTTTCATTGGAAAAAAGCAGAATATCGTGACCGACAGCCCAGCCGTTCGATTTCAGCTCGTCCAGGAACTGCGTTCCCATTTCTGTTGAAACTTCATGATTTCGCACAATGCATGGCCCGTGCCCCGGAATCACCCGGACGGATTTTACCGTATCATCGATGGCAAACTCCGCGTGCATGTCTCCTGCATCGTTGAGGCGGACGCTCTCGTCCGGTTTCTCCGGATAGCCCTCACCATGATCTATATAAATTTCCACATTGCCGAGAAAGTTTTTGTCCAGAATATCGAGACGCTTCTGCGCCTCATAAAAATGTCTGCTGAAATCGTCCAGATCATCCAGGACTTTTTTTCTCGACCGGACGTTTTTCAGAGCCACGGCCTTGCGATCCGCATAGCCGTAAGACTCCCCGTCCCGGATAATGGAGTGCCAGTATTTCAGATAACTTTCCTGAAGAATGGTTTCATCGGTCTGAATGTCCAGAAGCTTCAGCGCATCTGCCAGGGGATAGAATTCTTCCAGACCTTCAATATGGTAATACAGGTCCCGGATACAATGAAAAATGACCAGTTCCGCCGGCATCGGATATTCCAGAACCCACTCGTAGTCTATAAAAAAAGTACCTTCATCCTCTGTAAAAATAACGTTTCCGGCGATTGCATCATAATTGGAAAGAACGAGCCCCTTCTGTCCTTCATAGGGTGCAGCGTTTCCGAAATCACGTTCAAATTCTTTGGAAACGTGAAATGTACATCGGTTTTCTTCTCCGCCGCAGGCAATCTTCGCGTGTTCCTTCAGCAGTTCCTCAAACTTCTTCCGATCTTCCTTTGCCACAGCATCTCTGTATCTGTCTTCCAGAGACGTTCCGGAAATAAAATCGAATTCAACCGCATTCCCTGCAGGCCGGATCGGGCATGCCTTCATGGACGGATAATACCGGTTTAAAAGATCATGAAAACGCAGCATATCCCGGATATGCTGCGTCCCTTCCGGCCAGATTGCTTCTTTTCTGACTTTTTTTATGCCGTTTTCTTCATAGATAGACGTACGGATACTGTACTTTTTATTTCGCTCATCTGAAAATTTGATCTGGTTAAATCTCATCTCTTACCCCTTTACGGCCTCTACCAGGAAGGAATTTGCGAAAATTTTTCTCTCCTTCGTTCCCTTCAGACTCTGAAAGGCCTTATTCTGATTAAATTCCGTGATGATCGGAAGATCATAATTCGTATATTCCGGAAAATCTATATCCGCATTTTCAATGCTCTCCTCACTGAAAATCACGGTCGGAAGCTTATAGTCCGGAAACGGATAATAAAAATACGGATTCTTAAAGCCTGTATCCTTCAGGAGTTTTTTCAACTCGGATCTTGTAAATGTCCGCACATGGTCTTCAGGGCGGTAGCCTTCAATTCCTGCATAGGCCCGTCCGAGATGATCTTCATGGTATCCTGCAAAATACTTCATTCCGAGTTTGTTCTCAATCGCAATATACAGCCTTCCGCCCGGCTTTAAGAAATCCCGCACTTCTTTCAGGAAATCAGTAAACGGGTGATCTCCCTTCGTATAATAGCAGGCATATTCCAGAACGCCGACCAGAGTGACCACATCATACTTCTTCGTCAGACGGATCTCATTGAAATTACCGACATAGATCCGGATATTATCCCGATCTTTGTGACGTTCGGCGTTAATCATGGAACGCCGTTTTGAAAGTTCGATGCAGTCCACATGAGCTGCCCTGTCGGCAAATGCACCGGTCACCGCTCCCGGTCCCGCTCCGATTTCCAGAAGTTCATCGCTTTTTCTGATATCCATCGGGGCTACGATATTCTCTCTCTGTCGTGAAAGATGATAAAGTACCGGCCATTCCCGGTACTCTTCCATCGCATAATTATAGTCACTTCCCGATGTTACTATTTCAAGAAGACGGTTCTCCACGGCATCGCCGTCACTGTACTGATCGTCTCCCGAATAAAACGTATAGTCTAAAGTGACATTTCCCACTTTTTCAGTCTTTGTGCTGTTCACCTTGTTCTCCCGGCTCACTGCCTTTTTCGGAACGGTTCCTGACCTCACCGTCAAGAATTACGGTAGAATCCATATCATAATAACCGGTCGTATCCTTTTCGGAAATCACGTTGATATCGCAGACATCATACAATCTGTGATAGACGTTAAACCTGTTGTGCATAAATCCGACCATACCGAAGGACAGGAGATAACTTCTTCCCTGCAGATTCATCACCTGCTCAAATTCACAGATGTGATCCGTTCCGGCCTTCATCCAGCCGGTATTGATCTTTTCGAACATCGTATTTGTACCGGTGATCTCCGTTCCCTGCGCATCCTTAATTGTAAAGCAGAACAGAGGATCCTCGATGTCCTCATTAAAGTGAACCTTCATCCGGATTTTAAACTTTTCACCCTTAACCACACCGGAATTGATATGTCCGTAGTGATCAATAATCGCAAAATCCGTGATTTCGCACTCTTTTCCGCCATACTCCAGATATTTCGGGTTAATTTCCAGATTGGAATACCACTTATTCTTATCCTTGGATGTGTAGCGCTTGATGTCCTCTTTGATCATCTTGCGGTTATCCGCCTTCGGAATCTGCACCATGATCTGTTTGTAGGCATCGATGACCGTCTTGGAGTCACCCTCCATGAGTTTTTTGCCGTGATTTAAGAGTATGACGCGATCGCAGTATTTCTGTACCGCACCGAGATCATGGCTGACAAAGAGGATTGTCTTTCCCGATTTTTTAAATTCTTCGAACTTATGATAGCACTTCGCCTGGAAGAAAACGTCGCCGACGGAAAGAGCCTCATCGACAATCAGAATTTCCGGGTCGATATTAATTGCCACTGCAAATGCCAGACGGACAAACATACCTGAAGAATAGGTCTTGACCGGCTGATACATAAAATCACCGATATCGGCAAATTCAATAATGTCATTTAAGCGCTGGTCCACTTCCTCACGGGAAAATCCCATCAGCGTACCGTTGACATAGACATTTTCAAGTCCGGTATATTCCATATTGAAGCCGGCTCCCAGCTCCAGGAGGGCGGAAATTCTGCCCTTCACATTCACTGATCCGCCGGTTGCATTGAGAACGCCCGTAATGATCTTTAGGATTGTGGACTTGCCCGCACCGTTTGTTCCGATGATACCGACACATTCGCCGCGATGTACCTGAAAGCTCACATCCTGCAGCGCATACATTTCCTTATACCGTTTTTTGTGTGAAAAGCCCAAAGACTCCTTCAGACGGTCCGTCGGCTTCGCATATAATTTATAAAGCTTGGAGACATGTGAGACATCAATGACGACCTCTTCACTGATGTTCTTATTTTCCTTCATCTCCTGCTCAAGCAGATCTTCCTTGGTTTTTACTTCCGTTACTTCTTCAGACATACATTTTTCCTTTTGCCGAGTTTATCTTCCAAAAATAAGACATTCAATGCGCAAAACTCCATTCACCTGCATTCGTAAATTGCACCTGCGTCCTATCGTCATCCTGCATCCCGCTGCAATCACAGAATATCCGCAAAATGTACCTTCAGACGATTGAACAGGAAAATGCCGATTCCGAAGAATACCACAGTAATCAGCCAGAAATAGCAGGTCTGATCAAATCTCTGCCAGAACCATACCTGATTCATCATCGCATCCCGGTATCCCATGACGATATAGTACATCGGATTCAATTTCAGTATGGTCAGTGCCCATCCCGGAAGAGAAGGTCCGATCGTATCAATATTCCACATAATCGGAGTCATCCAGATCTGTACCTGCAGAACAATGTTGATAATCTGAGAAAGATCACGGAAGAAAATATTGATTGCACTTGTTGCATAGCAGACGCCCAGTGTATAGATGAACATCGCAAAGCTGTAGTAGATCACCTGCAGCATAAACGCATTCGGAAAATGTCCGCCGCATGCATAAAGCACGAGCATGACGCAGATAAAGAAAACATGAACGTAGAGCGCGGAGATCACTTTTACAATCGGAAGAATACTGATCTTAAATACGACTTTCTTTACCAGGTAGGAATATTCCACCAGTGAGTTCGTTCCTCCGATTAAGGCATCCTGGAAGAAAAACCATGGCACAAGACCTGCAATCAGCCAAAGTACAAACGGATAGGACACACCCGTGGAAGCGGTCACATTGCCGCTGCCGAGATGACCGAAGACAAACCAGTAGACAAGAACCGTCACAACCGGCTGTACGAAGGCCCAGAAGGTTCCGAGCATGGAACCCGCGAATCTCATCTTGAAGTCATTTCTTGCAAGCTGATGGATCAGTCGTCTGTTCTGCCACAATTCTCTTGGCAAAGAGGAATATTTCTTTCCGAGGAATGCCACGCCGATGGCGAGAATATCCAGTAGCAGAGCATAGATAATCTTGCGGACAAGCAGAGAAACCTGTTTCTTATGTGCAATTTCAGAAGCAAACGACGTCGGCCCCACTTCCGTAATAATGTATGGGTCGTCTGCTTTTGTTTCAATAACGAGTTTCCCGTCTTCAACTTTGCTTGAAGAAATATCGTGCAGTTCCGAGGCTTTATCCTTCGTAAAAGCATTCAGGTCAACTTCCTGTTTTTTGCCGTCGTATTCATACCATATCTTTGAGATGGTAAATTTCGCTTTCAGGATACCAAGATCAAGTCTTGTAAACTTCGTATCCGATGTCTGCATAAATTTCAGTTCCATCTCGTGATTTGTCTTTGTCAGCTGATCCAGTCCCGTCTGGGTACCGACCACTGCTTCTGTCGGGCTGTAGTAATCCTGAACCTCCGTTTTCTGTGTACCGGAAATCAGCATGTGAAGTTCCACATCTCCGACCGGATTTTCATGATGATGAAAAATAAGGACATTGAGCAGAACTAAAATAACGACTGCAGCCGCAAGAACTACCTTTTTCTTAAAAGACATAAAAACTCCTACCTAATTACTTGCCCATCTTTTCGGTGTATTCCTTAAAACTTCCCCATTTCGTATCCTTATCGGAAAGGTTCAGCTGAACGCCCTCTTCAAAAGGCCATTCCACGCCGATGTCAGGATCGTTGTACGGAAGTCCGCCTTCATCATTCGGATGCCAGAAATCATCTACCTTGTAGCAGAATTCCGCATCATCGGAAAGAACGAGGAATCCATGTGCAAAGTCCTTCGGAATAAAGAACTGCTTCTTATTATCCTCGGAAAGTTCCACGCCGAACCACTTACCGTATGTCCTGCTTCCCTTCCGAAGATCCACAGCCACGTCAAACACCTTGCCGCGCACAACGCGAACCAGTTTGTCCTGCGGGAAATTGATCTGGAAATGCAGTCCGCGCAGCACTCCTCTCGTGGAGCTGGACTGATTGTCCTGTACAAAATCCACGTCGATTCCCGCTGCCTTAAAATCTCTCTGATTATAAGTTTCCATAAAGTAACCGCGCTTATCGCCATGGCAGGTCGGTGTGATCACGCGAAGCCCTTCAATTCCTCCGCAGTTTTCCTCTACTTCGATCTGTCCGTATTTCTTTACTTCACCCATCTTACTGCTCCTCTATAATACTCATTCTTTAACCATGCCAGGCAATATTTATTAAAGCCCATTTACAATATCCATCAGATATTTTCCGTAATTTGTCTTAAGCAGCGGCTGCGCCAGCTTTTCCAGCTGTGCCTTATCGATAAATCCGCGCTTATAGGCAATTTCCTCGATGCAGGACACATACAGTCCCTGCCGCTTTTCCAATGCCGCCACAAAATCCGCCGCATTTAAAAGCATATCGTGATTTCCCGTATCGAGCCACGCAAAACCGCGTCCGAGCGTCTCCACATAGAGATCGCCGCGTCTTAAATATTCATTATTGACCGAGGTGATTTCAAGTTCTCCTCTTGCGGACGGCTTCACGTTTTTGGCAATCTCCACCACATCATTGTCATAGAAATAAAGTCCCGGCACCGCATAATTGGACTTCGGATGCTCTGGCTTTTCTTCAATGGAAATAGCCTTTCCGTTCTCATCGAACTCCACAACGCCGTACTCTCTCGGATCCTTGACATAATATCCGAAAATAGTGGCGCCCTTTTTCCGTTCCGCCGCTCTTTTGAGTACCTGAGAGAAACTCTGCCCGTAGAAAATGTTGTCACCCAGAACAAGAGCCACGTTATCATTTCCGATAAATTCTTCCCCGAGCAAAAATGCCTCGGCAAGTCCGTTCGGCTGTTCCTGCACCTTATAGGAGAAGTTCATTCCGAGCTGACTGCCATCTCCGAAAAGCTGCTCGAAGGCAGGTGTATCTCTCGGTGTTGAAATAATCAGAATATCGCGGATTCCCGCCAGCATCAGTGTAGACAGCGGATAATAAATCATCGGTTTATCATAGACCGGCATCAGCTGTTTGCTGACTGCCTTGGTCAGCGGGTACAGTCTTGTACCGGATCCGCCCGCAAGGATAATTCCCTTCATCGTATGTATTTCCTCCATACCGTACTCTTTGATCCCCCCCGAAGGGCTGCCATTGATCAAAGGTAGTTTATTCGCATCCGGGAAAAACATATTCCCGGAACCCACATCGCATCCGTCTGCTCAGACAATTCAGCGATTCTTGTACATATCCTCATAATACTTCTGATAATCACCGGAAATGCAGTGATCCATCCACTCCTGGTGCTCCAGATACCATTTGACAGTCTTCTTAATACCTTCTTCGAAATTGGTTTCCGGATACCAGCCAACTTCCTTCTTAATTTTGTCCGGCGCAATGGCATATCTTCTGTCATGTCCCTTGCGGTCCGTCACATAAGTAATCAGATCTTCAGATACATTGGCCTTTCTCGGGTCATCATCCGGAAGAAGTTCCTGAAGAGTGTGAATAATTGTCTTTACAATCTGAATATTCTGGCGTTCGTTGTGTCCGCCGATATTATACGTTTCAAACAGTCTGCCCTTCTCCTGTACCATGTCGATTCCCTTGGCATGATCCTCCACGTAGAGCCAGTCACGGATATTCTTGCCATCTCCGTAAATCGGAAGCTTTCTGCCGTGAAGTGCATTGTTGATTGTAAGCGGAATCAATTTTTCCGGGAACTGATAAGGACCGTAGTTATTGGAGCAGTTCGTAATGTTCGCCGGGAACTTGTAGGTATCCATATACGCTTTTACAAGGAAATCCGAAGATGCCTTGGAAGCGGAATACGGGCTGTGCGGATCATATTTTGTCGTCTCATAGAAATAGTCGGTCAGGTTGTTCAGCGATCCGTACACTTCATCTGTCGATACATGCAGGAATTTGTGATCCGGCTTGAAGCTTCCGTCCGGAAGTTCCCAGGCATTCTTTGCCGCATTGAGCATGGTCAGCGTTCCAAGCACATTGGTCTTCACGAAAACATCCGGATTCTTGATCGAACGGTCCACGTGACTTTCCGCCGCAAAGTGCACAACACGCTGTACATCATTTTCCTCAAAAATTTTGTTGATTGCATCCGCATCACATACATCAGCCTTGATGAATTCGTAATTGTCGCGGTTTTCCACATCCTTCAGATTTTCAAGGTTGCCGGCATAGGTCAGTTTATCCACATTGATGATGCGGATCTCATTTCCATACTTACGGAACATATAATGAATATAATTCGATCCGATAAATCCGGCGCCACCGGTAACAACATAGGTTTTCATTATTTTTCTCCTTCTGTTTTAAAAATCAGAAACATCAACAGTGCTCTTGGCACAGCTGATCTGTCCTATTATACACTTTGCGTTGTCCGCCCTTACGGGCAATCATTCAAGTCACCTATTTTTTTGCACAAAAATCCATAGTCGAAAAGTATTATAACAAGCCGGCATATGTTTTGCAATGTCAGGGTTGCGGCTCATTTTTTCCCA
>CAYYEB010000009.1:0-24286 GCA_964470725.1 uncultured Lachnospiraceae bacterium
GGAATTACCCGGGACGGTCTCTTTTTGAATATGCCTTTTGAGGATATGGAAAGAGTCGTAGATGTGAATCTCCTTGGAACGATGCTTGTAACAAAGGCATTTTTAAGGCAGATGATGCGTCAGAAATATGGCAGAATTGTAAATCTCAGCTCGGTAGTCGGCATATCCGGCAATGCAGGTCAGGCAAATTATGCTGCATCAAAGGCAGGAATTATCGGGCTTACAAAGACGCTTGCACAGGAATACGGGAGAAAGAATATTACTGTCAATGCGGTTGCTCCCGGGTTTATTGAAACCGACATGACTAAGGCAATGACGGATGAGGCGCGGAGGGCAGCGGCTGCAAAGATCCCTCTTCGGCGGCTTGGAAAACCGGAAGAGGTGGCGGAGTTGGTTCGCTTTCTTGTATCACCCCGGGCCGATTACATCACGGGACAGGTGATTGCAATTGACGGAGGCATGGTTTAAGTATTGCCGCTTTCGGGCATCTTCGACAGAATAAGGAGGCAAAAATGAGACGAGCTGTCATAACGGGTATGGGAATTGTGTCCCCGGTTGGAAGTTCTCTTGACACATACTGGAGTAATTTAAAAAACGGTGTCTGCGGAATCGGTAAGATTGAGCGATTTGATGCGTCACGTCTTCCGGTCAGCGTGGATGCGGAGGTAAAGGATTTTGATGCCGCAAAATATTATCCGCGCCTTCCGGAACGCCGCAGATCGGATCTTTTTATGCAGTATGCGGTCGGAGCGGCCACGGATGCCGTGGAGGATTCGGGAATTCTTGGAACAATCCCCGATGAACGGCTTGGTGTGTATGTCGGAACCGGTATCGGGGGAATCACGACATTTGATAAAGAAGAAAAAAAGCTGATAGAAAAAGGTCCGGAATGGATTTCTCCGTTCTTTATTCCTATGATGATCGGCAATATGGCATCCGGAGCGGTTTCCATTCGGTTTCATGCCAAGGGACCGACGCTTCCGATTGTGACAGCCTGTGCGACATCTACCCATGCCATCGGGGAGGCATTTCATGCAGTGCGTGACGGATATGCGGATGCGGTGATTGCAGGAGGGACGGAAGCAGCCATTACGGAGATCGGTATGGCAGGCTTTGTAAACTGCAAGGCATTAAATGCTGCAGACGATCCGAATACGGCATCTCTTCCGTTTGACAGACGTCGCGGAGGTTTTGTGATGGGAGAGGGCGCCGGAATAGTGATTATTGAGGAACTGGAGCATGCCAAAGCACGTCATGCGAAGATCTATGCGGAGATTGCAGGCTATGGCAATACTTCGGATGCGTATCACATCACGGCTCCGGATCCGGAAGGCAGGGGCGCAGCCAGGGTTATGTCGCTTGCACTTCAGGATGCAGGGATTTCTCCGGAGAAGATTCCGTCAGATTCCAAACTTTATGTAAATGCACATGGAACAGGTACCCATTTAAATGATGCGATGGAAACAAAGGCAATGAAGCAGGTATTTGCAGGACATACGGATCAGCTCATTGTCAGTTCCACGAAGTCAATGACGGGACATATGCTGGGGGCTGCCGGTGCGGCGGAAGCCATTGCATCTGTAATGGCTGTGAAAGATTCCGTTGTGCCTCCCACAATTCATCTGGATGAGCCGGATCCGGAACTGGACCTTGATTATACGCCGCATACGG
The DNA here is from genome assembly GCA_964470725.1 of uncultured Lachnospiraceae bacterium. GTDB lineage: Bacteria > Bacillota > Clostridia > Lachnospirales > Lachnospiraceae > Chordicoccus. The sequence goes on from CAYYEB010000009.1 coordinate 1,672, forward strand.
CAAGAGATCAGAAGCTTGCGGCGGCAATGTCTACTTCATATGGCTTTGGCGGTCATAATGCGGCGATTGTTGTAAAGCCTTATAGCGGGGAGTGAACGAAATGCAGGATATGGTGGAAATCGGCAACATGTTCCGGGAACTCGGACTTTCGGAAATGACCGTAAAAGACGGGGATTTTGAAATTTCTCTGAAAAAGGCGGAAAGCACGGAAGATACAAAGGACAGATCCGCTTCTTCTGAAAACAGAACGGAAGTGCATCTGACGGGAAATCCGGAGGAATCACCTGCCCCAAAGACTCAAGCTGCAGGCTCTTCGGCGTCCGATGGAACAGATAAAAAGAAAGGTACGCCTGTGACAGCTCCTCTTCCCGGAATTTTTTACGAGAGTGAGTCGGATAAGGCAGAGCCTTTTGTCAGGGTCGGAGACAGCGTAGAGCCGGATACGGTGGTTTGCGCGATTGAAGCAATGAAGATGCTCAATAACGTGAAAGCCGGAGTCTCCGGAAAGATTAAAGAAGTATGCGTTTCTCCGGGACAGATGGTCGAATTCGGACAGACATTGTTTCTCATTGAAAAGGAGTAAGTGATGAATCGTGAGGAGATCAAAAAAATTCTGCCGCACAGAGAGCCAATGCTGCTTCTGGATACGGCAGAAAAGCTGACGGACACCAAAGCCCGTGGAACCTATCATGTCAGGGGTGATGAATATTTTCTGCAGGGACATTTTCCGGGACATCCGATTGTGCCGGGAGTGATCCAATGCGAAATCACGGCCCAGTCCGCCTGTGTTCTGTTTGAATCATACATGAAAGATCAGACAAAGAAAGTTCTGCCCTTTTACGCAGGTATGGATAAAGTCCGCTTTCGTCATCCGATTTACCCGGGGGATGAGATGATCATTGAAACGGAAATCACCCGCCGGATAAATGATATTTTCCGAATTCATGGAGTTGTAACGGTAAATGGAACCCGCTGCATGGACGGCGATTTTACGATAGCCCTTGCAGAACAGACGGCAGAGCAGGGGCAGAGGACAAATGAAGTTTCCGGAAAGGAAGCAAATCATGTTTCGTAAGGTTCTGATTGCAAACCGTGGAGAAGTGGCTGTACGTATCATTCGAGCGTGCCGTGAGATGGGAATACAGACGGTTGCTGTATTCTCGGAAGCTGACCGCGATGCACTTCATGTGGCATTGGCCGACGAGGCTTATTGCATCGGTGAGGCGCCTGTCTTAAAGAGTTATCTCAATCAGGACGCCATTCTTTCCGTTGCCTGCGGAACCCATGCGGATGCAGTCCATCCGGGATATGGTCTTCTTTCTGAAAATGCGGATTTTGCGCGTAAATGCATCGAAAACGGTCTTGCCTGGATCGGACCGAAGCCTGAGGTTATGGATCTTATGAGCCGCAAAGATGATGCACGCGCTCTTGCGGCAAAGGCAAGAGTTCCTGTGACACAGGGAAGCGGAATTCTGAAAAATGCAGAGGAAGCGCTGAAGGCAGCCCGGAAAATCGGGTACCCGTGCATGCTGAAGGCCAGATCCGGAGGCGGCGGAAAGGGCATCCGGATTGTGCGAAATGACCGGGAACTGAAAGAGGCTTATCCTGAGGCATATGAGGAGGCCGTGAAATCCTTTGGGGACGGTGCACTTTTTCTTGAAAAGTATCTCGAGCATGTGCGTCATATCGAAGTCCAGGTGGCGGCGGATGTCAAAGGAAAGGTGATTGCACTGGGGGAGCGGGACTGCTCTGTACAGAGAAATCATCAGAAACTCATCGAGGAGAGTCCTGCTCCGGGAGTAGATGCGAAACTGCGGAAGAAATTGTATGAAGCTGCAAAGCGTGTGACAAAAAAAGCCGGTTATGTGACAGTCGGCACCGTGGAATTCCTGGTGGAAGATGACGGCCATTTCTGGTTCTGTGAGATGAATACACGTCTTCAGGTGGAACATACAGTAACTGAGATGCTGACAGGAAGAGATCTTGTGAAAATGCAGATTAGACTGGCAGCGGGGCTTCCGCTTAAGGAGGAAGATTACGTCCCGGAGGGAACTGCGTCCGTCATAGAATGCCGTATCAATGCGGAGGATTCTAAGACAGGAATGCCGTCCTGCGGAACAGTCAGTCTTTATCATGCACCTGGCGGAATGGATATACGTTTCGATACGATGCTGTATCAGGGAATGACGGTAACTCCTTATTATGATTCTCTCCTGGGAAAACTTATTGTTCGTGGCTGCGACAGAAACGAAGCCATGCGAAAGATGAAGTCTTCACTGGGAGAGCTTGCTGTAGGCGGGATCAAAACGAACCGGGATATGCAAAGGGCCATTCTGGATGCGCAGGATTTCTTTGACGGAAGTTACCATACGGATTTCTTTGATAAATTCAGGCAGAAAGGGAAATGATGTCGTGATCTTCAGGGATTTGATGAGGCCGTCCGGAAACTACCCGGAGGGAGAAGTAAAAAAGAAGAAAGACGGTATGCTGCATGCCCGCACGAGAATACGTCTGCTGACGGATGCCGGAACATTTGAGGAGTTCGACGGATCACTGATCGGCACCAATCCCCTTGCGTTTCCGGGGTATGAGGAAAAACTTAAGAAGGCACGTGAAAAAGGCGGAACAGATGAAGCAGTGATCTGCGGAAAAGCCGAAATAGGCGGAATTCCTGTCTGTATGTTCGCAATGGAAGCGGGATTTATGATGGGATCGATGGGATCTGCGGTGGGCGAAAAGCTGGCACGGCTTTTTGAAGAGGCGGAAAAAGAGAAACTTCCGGTTGTCGGTGTCACGGTTTCAGGGGGCGCACGGATGCAGGAGGGAATACTTTCTCTTATGCAGATGGCGAAAGTTTCTGCAGCCGTGAAACGGCATTCCGATGCGGGACTTCTGTATATTACATTGCTGACAGGCCCGACAATGGGAGGCGTGGAGGCAAGTTTTGCCATGCAGGCGGATATCATTCTGGCGGAACCTCATGCAAGAGTCGGATTTGCCGGACCGCGCGTCATAGAGGCGGCCTATCGAAAGAAACTGCCGGCGGAATTTCAGATGTCGGAGACAGTGCTGGAGAACGGGTTCATTGATGCGATCGTTCCGAGGGAGCAGCAAAAGGATGTGATCGCAGGCCTTTTAAGATTCCATACAAGAAATGTAAAAAGAAATATCGGAAAGGCGGATAACAATGGAAGCTTATGAGGCGATACAGAAAATAAGAAAGGGCGTCTATGCCACGGCGGCCGACTATATCAGATTGCTGATCACGGATTTCTTCGAGCTGCATGGAGATCGCTGTTATGGTGATGATGCGGCGGTGATCGGCGGCATCGGGTATCTGTCGGATATTCCCGTGACAGTCATTGGACTGGAAAAAGGGCAGAGTACGGAAGAACGAATCAGAAGAAACTTCGGAAGCGCCCATCCGGAAGGCTATCGGAAAGCTCTGCGCCTCATGAAAGAAGCGGAGAAGTTTCATCGTCCGGTTCTTAATTTTGTCGATACGGCAGGAGCTTCCGCAGGCGTGGAAGACGAAAACAGGGGACAGGGCAGTGCAATTGCCGAATGTCTTATGGAATGTTCCGCACTTAAGACACCGATCCTATCAGTCGTAATCGGTGAGGGAGGCTCCGGAGGAGCGCTGGCTCTGACAGTAGCGGATCGATTGTACATGACAGACAATGCTTACTTTTCCGTCGTTTCTCCGGAAAGCTGTGCACAGATCCTTGGAAAATCTCCCGATGCTGTGATCAACACTCCGGAAAAAGCAGCAGAAGCACTCCATCTGACCGCGCAGGACATACAGCAGCTCGGGATCTGCGACGACGTTTTTCCCGGGATTCCGCTCGGTGAAACGGATACCGCCAAAGTAAAAGAGATGAAAAAGACCTTCCTGGAAGAAACACGAAAACTGATGCAGCTCCCTGTGGATGCACTGACTGCTCAACGCTATCAAAAATACAGAATAATAGGAAGTAATGCGGTTACCCTCTGACTAATTTGTCAGAGGGTAATCTTAATTTTATGAGAGTAGCGCAGCGTGTTTTCGCAGAAAGTTTTTGCTCTGCTGTCTGCTGACGGGCAGATTGAGCAGAAAAAGTTTTCATGCTGCCGATTTACAGCACTAAAGTATCCTGTTGAAAATGCCCACCGACTGCGTTATAGTAAATACAATATTGTTTCACAGGGGGCATTATGAATTATAATATATCTTTAATTCCGGGTGACGGAATCGGCCCTGAGATTGTTGCTCAGGCGAAAAGAGTACTGGATAAAGCAGCGGAAATGAGCGGAAATACGTTCCATTATCAGACGGTCCTTCTTGGCGGAGCATCTATTGACGCTACGGGTGAACCACTGACGCAGGAGGCAATTGATACCTGCAAGGCATCGGATGCAGTCCTGATGGGGTCCATCGGCGGTGACGCAAAGACTTCACCATGGTATAAACTTCCGCCGAATAAGCGTCCGGAAGCCGGTCTTCTTGCGATCCGCAAGGCACTGAATTTGTTCGCCAACCTCCGCCCGGCATATCTCTACCCGGAACTTCGCGGCGCATGTCCGCTGAAGGAGGAAATCAGCCGAAAGGGATTTGACCTCATGATGGTGAGAGAATTGACGGGAGGTCTTTACTTTGGTGAAAGAAAGACGTATCTCGAGGACGGCGTAAAGACAGCGGTTGATACATTGAAATATAATGAAAATGAAATCCGCCGAGTTTCAATTAAGGCCTTTGATATCGCCGAAAAGCGCAGAAAACATGTGACATTGGTCGATAAGGCAAATGTTCTTGATACGTCAAGACTGTGGAGAGAGGTCGTATCTGAAGTTGCGGCAGATTATCCGGATGTCACCTTTGACACTATGCTGGTTGACAACAGTGCAATGCAGCTCGTCAAGGATCCGGCCCAGTTTGATGTGATTCTGACGGAGAACATGTTCGGTGACATTCTTTCCGATGAAGCCAGCATGATTTCCGGTTCCATCGGAATGCTTTCCAGTGCTTCCCTGAATGAAACAAAGTTCGGTCTTTATGAACCCAGCGGCGGCTCTGCTCCGGATATTGCGGGAAAGGGAATTGCGAATCCGATTGCAACGATCCTTTCCGCTGCAATGCTTCTGCGGTTCAGTCTTGACCTTGATCAGGAGGCGGACAGCATTGAAAATGCGGTACGCCAGGTTCTGAAGGACGGATATCGTACGGCAGATATTATGTCTGAGGGAAATACAGAGGTCGGAACCGAGGAGATGGGAGATCTGATCATCGAACGGATGAAATAAAAGAATAGCTATGGCGGTCATGTTTGCCGGAAAAATATTCGTAAAGCAGATAAATTACTTTCATATTTTGGAAATAAAGTTTTACAGAAACAGTGAGTGAAAAGCGAGGTATACAAATGAGAAGTGATACAGTCCGCAAGGGCCTTCAGCAGGCACCTCATCGTGCACTGTGGAATGCACTTGGCGTAACAAAGGAAGAAATGCAGAAACCCCTGGTTGCAGTTGTAAGTTCCTGGAATGAGATCGTTCCGGGACATATGCATCTTGATAAGATCGCGGAGGCGGTCAAGATGGGTGTCGCGGAAGCCGGTGGATTTCCGGTGATTGTTCCGGCAATTGCAGTGTGCGACGGCATTGCAATGGGACATCAGGGAATGAAGTATTCCCTTGTAACACGTGACCTGATTGCAGATTCTACAGAGGCGCTGATTCAGGCGCATCAGTTTGACGCGATGGTATGTATCCCGAACTGTGACAAGAACGTACCGGGACTTCTGATGGCGGCGGCACGTTGCAACATTCCGACGGTATTTGTCAGCGGCGGCCCGATGCTTGCGGGACATGTGCAGGGACACAGAACGTCACTTTCCAGTATCTTTGAGGCGGTTGGTCAGAGACAGGCCGGAACCCTCAGCGAGGAAGGTCTGGAAGAATATGAAGAGTACGGGTGCCCGACCTGCGGCTCCTGCTCCGGCATGTACACGGCAAACTCCATGAACTGCCTGACGGAAGCAATCGGTATGGGACTGCGCGGAAACGGAACAATTCCGGCGGTTTATTCCGCACGTCTGCGTCTGGCAAAACGCGCTGGATATGCAGTTATGGATATGCTGAAAAAGAATATCCGTCCGAGAGACATTATCAATGAGAAGTCTATTGAAAATGCACTGACTGTGGACATGGCGCTTGGTTGTTCTACAAACACAATGCTTCATCTTCCGGCCATTGCCCATGAAGTCGGCATTGAGCTCAATATGGAAATTATTAATGAATATTCCGCGAGAACACCGAACCTGTGTCATCTGGCTCCTGCAGGTCCGACATATATGGAACAGCTCAATGAAGCAGGCGGCGTCTATGCCGTTATGAAAGAGCTGTCAAAGAAGAATCTTCTGAACCTTGACTGCATGACGGTCACAGGCAAGACGGTCGGAGAAAATATCAAGAACGCCGTCAATAAGGATCCGGAAGTAATTCGTCCGATCGATCATCCGTATATGCAGACAGGCGGTCTTGCACTTCTTTCCGGAAATATTGCTCCGGAAGGCGGAGTGGTGAAGCAGAGCGCAGTCGCTCCGGAAATGCTTGTACATGAGGGACCTGCACGTGTATTTGATTCCGAGGATGACGCAATTAAGGCGATCCTGGGAGGAAAGATCAATCCCGGCGACGTCGTTGTCATTCGCTATGAGGGCCCGAAGGGCGGACCGGGTATGCGTGAAATGCTCAATCCGACTTCCGCAATTATCGGAATGGGCCTGGGCTCTTCCGTTGCTCTTATTACGGACGGACGTTTCAGCGGTGCTTCAAGAGGAGCGGCCATCGGCCATGTGTCTCCGGAAGCTGCGGTCGGTGGACCAATCGCATTGATTGAAGAGGGAGACCTCATTCAGATTGACATTCCGAATAAGAAACTCAATGTTGCAGTAAGTGATGAAGTTCTTGCCGAAAGAAAGGCAAAGTGGAAACCGAGACAGCCGAGAATCACTACAGGTTATCTTGCAAGATATTCGGCAATGGTGACGTCAGGCAGCCGTGGGGCGATCCTCGAAGTTCCGGGCAAAGACAAGGAGTAATCTGCTGACGGCAATTGTATAAATTGCGAACGGAAAGGTCTGTTTTGCCGTAAAAAGCAATGAATGATTGCTATGAGATTATAAAAATCACCGCTGCGTGCAGCTGAACTATAGGATATGAAAAGGAGTAAGCATTATGAAATTAACCGGTTCCGAGATCGTCATCGAATGTCTGAAAGAACAGGGTGTAGACACTGTATTCGGATATCCGGGAGGAACCATTCTCAATATTTATGATGAGCTATATAAGCATAAGGATGAAATTCATCATGTTCTGACCTCTCATGAACAGGGCGCAGCTCATGCAGCGGACGGGTATGCGAGAGCAACCGGAAAGGTCGGAGTCGTGATGGCAACTTCGGGCCCCGGAGCTACGAACCTTGTGACAGGTATCGCAACCGCCATGATGGATTCTGTTCCGATTGTTGCATTTACCTGCAATGTGGGCAAATCACTTCTCGGAAGAGATTCTTTCCAGGAAGTGGATATTGCCGGTGTGACAATGCCGATTACGAAGTACAGTGTCATTGTCAAGGATATCAGCAAGCTCGCGACAACAATCCGTCGTGCGTTCCGTATTGCAAAGACGGGACGACCGGGACCGGTGCTTGTGGATATTACAAAAGATGTAACTGCCGCAACCTATGAGTATGAGCCGGTACGTCCGGGAAAGATTCTTCCGAAGACGGAAACGATTCGTGAAGAAGATCTGGATGCGGCTGCCGAAATTATTGCTTCAGCGAAAAAGCCTGTCATGATTGTGGGCGGCGGTGCGATTATTTCCGATGCATGGAAAGAGGTTCGTGAACTTTCCAAAAAACTGAATGCACCGGTGTGTGATACTCTCATGGGTAAAGGTGTATTTCCCGGAACGGATCCTCTTTACATGGGGATGCTTGGTATGCATGGTACAAAGACGGCCAATAATGCGGTGCATGACTGTGACGTACTGATTGCTCTGGGTGTACGCTTCTCGGACCGGGATACGGGCAAAACGAGTGCATTTGCACAGCAGGCGAAGATTGTTCAGCTGGATGTGGATCCGGCCGAAATCAATAAAAACGTGCTTGTGGACTGCGCAGTAGTGGGTGATCTGAAAGAAAGCCTCAAGAGACTTCTTCCGAAGATCGAAACACAGGAACATCCGGAATGGATTCAGAAGGTGGAAGAGTTCAAGAGCGAGCATCCGCTGAAATACCCGAAGGACAGACTGACAGGTCCATACGTCATTGAAGAACTGTATAAACTGACCAATGGTGATGCGATTATTACGACGGATGTCGGACAGCATCAGATGTGGGCGGCACAGTACTATAAATTTACAAAGCCGAGAACATTCCTGACATCCGGTGGCCTTGGAACAATGGGATACGGACTTGGAGCAGCACTTGGCGCAAAGGCTGCGTTTCCGGAGAAGACCGTGGTCAATATCGGCGGAGACGGCTGTTTCCGTATGAATCTGATAGAAGTGATTTCCGCAGTCCGTAACGGCCTCAATGTGATCGAAATTGTGATGAACAACGAGGTTCTTGGCATGGTGCGCCAGTGGCAGCATCTGTTTTATGGAGAGCGTTACTCCAATACTGTACTTGATGACGGACTTGATTTCGTCAAGGTGGCAGAAGGCATGGGAGCGCTTGGAATTCGTGTGGAGAAACCGGAAGAGGTGGATGCAGCATTGACAAAAGCATTAAATGCCAACCGGCCGGTTGTGATCGATTGCAGGATAGATAAGGATGACATGGTATTCCCGATGGCTCCGGCAGGACAGCCCATTGAAGGTGCATTCGATCAGGACGATCTGAAGAAAATAGAAGAAAAGAAGTAATTGCAGGGTGTAAATGGAAAACTGCAATAAATGGCAGAAAAGGGAGGATAAGAATGTACACATATCGCTGCTTAAACAATATTTCGAATGTGGGACTTGCCAGATTCGATGATCAGTATAAGGAAGTGGGAGAAAACGAGTCTTCCGATGCGATTCTGGTGCGCAGCGCCAATATGAAGGATATGGAATTTGACGATAATCTCAAGGTGATTGCACGTGCCGGCGCCGGTGTCAATAACATTCCGCTTGACAAGGCAGCTGAACAGGGCATCGTTGTATTTAATACACCGGGAGCCAACGCAAACGGCGTCAAGGAACTGGTAATTGCCGGAATGCTTCTTGCTTCCCGTGATATTGTCGGCGGTATCGAATGGCTGGAGAATCAGAAGCCGTCTGAAGATCTCAGCAAGCAGGTTGAAAAGAAGAAGAAACAGTTTGCCGGAACTGAAATCAAGGGTAAGACGCTTGGTATTATCGGTCTGGGTGCCATCGGTGTTATGGTGGCAAATGCGGCAACTGCCCTGGGCATGAAGGTCATCGGCTATGATCCTTTTCTTTCTTTGAACGCAGCGTTCCAGCTTCCGAGCAAGATCCGTTACGTAAAGGATGTAAACGATCTCTACAAGGAATCCGATTACATTACAATTCATGTACCACTCAATGATGGAACCCGCGGAATGGTCGGAAAAGAGGCCTTCGATCTTATGAAAGATAATGTCGTGATCCTCAATTTCGCAAGAAACGGTCTTGTGGATGACGATGTTCTGGTAGAGAATTTAAAGAGCGGAAAGGTTCGCAAGTATGTGACGGATTTCGTGACACCGGCGATTGAAGGAGCTCCGAATACGCTGATCACACCTCACCTTGGTGCATCAACGAAGGAGTCCGAGGACAACTGCGCTGTGATGGCAGTCAATGAACTTCGTGATTATCTTGAAAACGGCAATATCAAAAATTCCGTGAATTATCCTTCTTTGGATATGGGAATCTGCAATACCGCAGGACGTGTTTCGATCAATCATAAGAATTCACCGAATATGCTCGCACAGCTGACTTCGGTTCTTGGAAGTGCATCCGTCAATGTAGCGAATATTTCCAATGCCAGCCGCGGAAATTATGCATATACGCTGATTGATACGGATACTTCGCTAAATGAAGATATCGTGAAAAAACTGAAAGAAATTGACGGTGTGCTTAAGGTTCGCATCGTGAAGTGATATAATAAAGCCGGATCATTCGCAAAATGAGTGGTCCGGCTTATATATTTTAAACAAAGGATGGAAAAAAGCATGGCAGACAAGGCCTATGAATATATGGACTGGCGCGCAATGGAGGGAATTATCTATTCGGACGAGCATTTTCCGAAGAGCGTACTCGGACCGCGGACGGTCAAAAACGGCACATTGTATCAATGTTTCCTTCCCGGAGCTGAGCATGTCTGGCTGAAGGAGACGCGAAGCGGAAGACGCCATAAGATGACAATGGAGGATGAAAAAGGGTGGTTTGCCTGTGTGCTTTCTTCAAAAAAGCCGGTATCCCACGTGTTCCTGGCGGATGGTTCCGAAAAGGGAGATCCCTATAGCTTTGAAAGTCAGGTAACGCAGGAAGAGGAAGCGCGATTCGGAGCAGGAATTGCCAGCCGGATTTATCGGAAACTTGGGGCACATGCAAGTAAGACGGAAGGACAGAACGGTGTTCTGTTTGCTGTCTGGGCTCCGAATGCAATGCGCGTGAGCGTGGTCGGATCATTTGATGAGTGGGATGGACGCGTGTATCCGATGGAACTTCATGAAGAATCAGGAATTTTTGAGCTGTTTATTCCCGGTATTCAGGAAGGTACAGAATATCAGTATGAGATAAAACTGAAGGATGGAAGAACGTATACAAGACCGGATCCTTATGGCACACAGTTTCGGATTCGAAATGACAGGGTAGTATCCGTTGTATCTGACCTGTCCTATCATTGGCACGACAGACCTTATCTTGAACAGAGGGCGGCCGTAACGGATACTGCTCATATGCCGATGGCCATTTATGAGTGCTCTCTTCCGAAATGGAGGGAGAAAACGGGACTTGCGGATTACAGATCCCTGGCGAATCGGATAGCCGACTATGTAAAGGAATACGGCTATACACATATTGAACTTACGCCTGTGATGGAATATCCGGATGATGCTTCAAACGGATATCAGACGGCAGGATACTATGCTCCGACGGGACGTTTTGGAAAACCTGCAGATTTCAAATATTTTGTCGATACGATGCATGAAAATGGAATCGGAGTCTTTTTGGATTGGACACCATCACAGTTTTCTTCCGATGAAAGATGGATGGCTGATTTTGACGGAACAGGGCTTTATGAACATCATGATCCCCGTCAGGGAATTCATCCCCAGTGGGGATCAAAGATTTATAACTACGGTCGCCCTGAGGTGAGAAGTTTTCTTTTATCAAATGCGGATTTCTGGATGCGGGAGTATCATGCAGACGGACTTCGGATTGACGGCGCTTCTACCATGTTACGTCTTGACTGGGGAAGAGGGAATGACTGGATTCCGAATATGTACGGGTCAAATGAGAATCTGGAAGGCATCGATTTCCTGAAAAATTTAAGCACCGTTTTCCACAAGACATTTCCGGATGGGATTCTCATGATGGAAGAGGATACGGACTGGCCGGATGTGACATCTGATGTGGATGAGGACGGACTTGGTTTTGATTACAAGTGGAATGTGCATTTTACACAGGATATGCTGGAATATCTGTCGAAGGATTCTGCAGGGAGACGACAGGGACATGAACTTCTGCTCAATGGAATGCTGCACAATTATCTGGATCATTTCATTATCAGTCTTTCAAGAGGAATCGGTGCGTTTGAACCGGATGATTTTCTGAATCGCATGGATGGCACGAAAGAACAGAAGCTGGCATTGACAAGAGCCGCATACGGATATCTTCTTCTCCATCCCGGGAAAAAACTTCTGACCGGCGGCGAAGAGTTTCAGCCGGATTATTTAAAAGATCTTTTAAGACTATATCGGACGGAACCGGCACTGTGGCTTCATGATTACGAGGAAGAGGGATTCGAATGGATCAATACGATGGATGACGAACATTCGGTGCTTTCCTTTGTCCGAAGGGGAGAAAACAGAAAAGACATTGTAATTGCAGTCTTTAATTTCTCCGATGAAGATTTTTCACAGTATCAGGTCGGCGTACCGTGCGAGGGAAGCTATATGGAGATACTGAACAGTGATGACAGAAGATACGGCGGTTCCGGGGAAATCAATCCACGCACGCATGCCTCGAGAAAAGAGGAATTCGATGAGAGGGAAAACAGTCTGAGAATCCGTCTCGCACCGAGATCCGTCGCAGTGTTTCAGCTGGTGAAGTAAAACGTATGAAAGCAATTGTTCTGGCAAAAAACGTCGGATTCCAAAATTATATCAGTGAGGAACTTCTCACCAATATAGGTAAAACAATAATCCGGATCGGCATCGCTCTTTTGATCTATTTTGTGGTCAGCAAGATCATAAATAAGGTGTCACGGATGATCGTCGGCCAGTTTGTCAAAAAAAATATTGACAATACGGTAGTGGTGTTCCTGGGCAGTACGATTCGTGTGGCCTTGAAGGTGCTTCTGGCAGTAGCACTTCTTTCAAGTCTTGGGGTGACCAACGCGACGATTCTTGCGGCATTCGGATCAGTGACAGTCGGAATCGGTCTGGCACTTCAGGGAGGCATGGCCAATTTTGCCGGAGGAGTGCTGATCGCATTTCTGAAACCCTTTGAAATCGGAGACTATATTATAGAAGTCGGAGAAAATAATGAGGGAACAGTCAAAAAAATTGACATGTTCTATACGACAATCCAGACGGCGGATGATCATATGATCACGGTTCCGAATCAGATGCTGACAAATTCTTCCGTAATCAATCTGACAAAGGCCGGGACGAGAAGAATCTCCATTACAATCGGTATATCCTATGAGGATGATATCGACAAGGCAAAGGGGCTGCTGAGAGAACTTATTCGTGAGGAAGAACGGATTCTGAAGGATCGTCCGGTTGATATATTTGTGGATGAGCTGGCGGAAAGTTCAGTAAATCTGGGTATCCATGTATTTACGAAGACAGATGATTTCTTTCAGGTAAAATGGGATCTGAATGAGAAGATCAAGAAAGCGTTTGATGCAAATGGAATTTCGATTCCGTATCCGCAGCGGGATGTGCATATGAAATAAGACGGAACACTTTAGCCAACAGTATGTGTTAGTAGTTTGAGGACAGGAGCTATGAGAAAACGAGTATTAGCAGCGGTTCTGGTGGGAGTTATGCTGATCACGGGTCTTTCCGGCTGCACGAAGCACGCGACAAAGAAGGAGCCGGAATCGTCTGTTGTGGATGTTTCCTCCACTGAAGATGAAAAGTATGCGCTGATTCTCCAAAGTGCGGACTCTTCCTATGAGGATCGGATTGTGGATGGCTTCAGACAGGCCATGGAGGACACAGGAAAACCATATGTGATAGAAACACCTTCCGACAATCCTGCACAGGATCAGGAAGAATTCGTGGAGCAGCTGACAAAGGAAAAAGTATCGGCAATTGCGATTGCTCCTGCGGATGCGGAGGCACTTTCGGATTCTCTGAAAGCGGCACTTGATGCCGGCATTGATGTCTGCTCCTATGATACTCCGGCGACTCCTGACAGCCGGGAACTTTTTATCAATCAGACAAGTACGGAGCAGATTGCGGTGACTCTCATGGATGCCGTTCTTGATCTTTCTTCCGGAACCGGTCAGTGGGCAATTCTTTCTTCATCTTCTACGGCCACGAAGCAGAATGAGTGGATTGATGAAATGCGGAAGACGATGAAGGATGACAAGTATTCGAATCTGGAAATGGTTGAAATCGCTTACAGCGATGATCAGGATCAGAAGGCCTATGATCAGACAAAGTCTCTGCTTTTAAGCTATCCGGATCTGAAGGTCATCTGTGTGCCGTCAACCAAGGCACTTCCGGCAGCGGCCAGGGCAGTGCAGGATTCCGGATCAAATGTGAAGGTGACAGGATTCGGACTTCCGTCCGAAATGACGGATTATGTGGGAAGCAGCAAGTGCGTTCCGTATTTTTATCTCTGGAATCCGTCTGATCTCGGAAGACTGACCGGATATGTATCGGTGGCCCTGCATTCCGGAAAAATCACAGGAAAGCTTGGGGAAAAATTCAAGGCCGGCTCCATGGGAAATTTTGAGGTGACAAAATCCGCGGATAAGGGAACGGAGGTTATTGTGGGATCTCCGTATAAATTTGATCAAAGCAATATTGCGGATTGGAAAGATGTGTTCTGAGTCGGGAGTTGATTCGAATCTTTTAGAAACCTCACCGGAATGATTTTTTATCCGGACTTGAGCAGCGAAAGGCGGGCTTCTTTTAAGACAAAGGTCAAGGAGAGGGAGATAGGAACATGAATGAAGAAAACAAAAAGGAATTGAAGACCGTCCGAAATGTGACCCTGATTTTCGCGGTAATATTTGCAGTTGTCGGCGTTTTGCTGTTACTGATACCATTTGCAATCTATGAATTTCTGGGATATCTTCTCGGGGCGTTTGCGATAGGTTTCGGAGTATATCGACTGGTTTTGTATTTTATGCGAAACAAATCCGCAAGCCTTCTGGCTGTGGATTTGTTCAGTGGCATTCTTCTTGCGGCCTTTGGCGTTGCCTGCCTGACGATGCATGCAAAGGTAACGGGATATACGTCAGTCGTCTTCGGCCTGCTCCTGATTGCGGGAAGTATTATTAAATTTCAGAATGCAATCGATCTCTTCAGACTTGGCCTTGTACACTGGTGGGCAGTGCTGATTCTGGGAGCGGTATCGGTTGTCTTTGGACTTCTTCTTTTATATCGTCCGCAACTGCCGTTTCTGAATCTGAAGGACAGGGAAGTGTTTCTTCTTGCCTCGGGAGTTTTTTTGCTGTATGATAGTTGTTCAGATTTTGCATCGGTGATATTGTTTTCCGTGCAGTGGGGAAAAATCAGCAAAGGATTTAAGACTCCGCTTGATGAGGAAGCAGGCGACACACTGGACGATGCAGATAAAGATTTTAAGGAGATGCAATAAATGGCACAAAATCCAAATCATCCTGAGGAATGTACACCAAAGGACTGCGAAGGATGCAATGCAAATTGCGGAAGCAGAAAGGGACCTGCAAGTTTCCTTGCAGAGCCGAATAAGGGTACACATGTAAAGAAAATCATTGGGGTTGTCAGTGGCAAGGGCGGTGTCGGAAAATCCATGGTGACATCTCTTCTTGCGGTGGCAGCGCAGAAGAGCGGAAAAAAGGCAGGCATTCTTGATGCGGATATCACCGGACCATCCATTCCGCGTATGTTTGGCATCGAAGGTCAGAAGGTCATGGGAACACAGGCCGGACTTGAACCTGCAGTGACAAAGGAAGGCATCAAGGTGATGTCGATTAACCTGCTTCTGCCGAACAATGAAGATCCGGTTATCTGGAGAGGCCCGGTCATTTCCGGGGCAGTAAAACAGTTCTGGACGGATGTCATCTGGGGTGACCTGGACTATCTGTTTGTCGACATGCCGCCAGGAACAGGCGATGTGCCGCTGACCGTGTTCCAGTCACTTCCGGTAGATGGAATTGTGATTGTGACATCACCACAGCAGCTTGTTTCGATGATTGTCGGTAAGGCCGTACGCATGGCTGAAGCCATGAACATTCCGGTTCTGGGTGTGATTGAGAACATGAGTTATGTCGCATGTCCGGACTGCGGGAAGAAGATTTATCTCTTCGGAGAGGGGAAGTCCGAAGAGGTTGCAAAGAAATACAACATTAAGAAAACCGCTTCGATGCCGATCATTCCGTCTCTTGCAGAACTTTGTGATGCGGGAAAGATTGAGGATGCACCGGAAGAGGTGTATACAAACGCTTTTCAGCTGATTCAATAAAGGAACAGCTCTCCAGGATGAAAGATTACCGGAGAGCTGTTTTTTATTTGGCAGCAGTTTAACAGATTGCATGCTTTTTTTGTGAATGGTATAATGATTTCTGTTATTGGTGGATGCAGAGGGATTTTCTATTGATTCGTGTTTCTGCATCCGAAAGGAAAAGCCTTGAATATCTGTGATATACATTCCCATCTTTTGCCGGGCATTGATGACGGCTCTGACTCCTGGGATACTACCATGAAGATGATTCGGATTTCCTGGAAGAGCGGTGTGAGGAAAATTATCGCAACACCGCACAATCTTCCATGGGAGAAGAAACATAACACATCCAAGGTTGCCGAATTGTGCCGGGAGGCGGAACGCCGGGCCAGAGATGACCTGCAGATGCCAATGAAAATATATCCGGGACAGGAGATCTTTTTTCACAGGGATACGATTCATGATCTTGATGAGGGAAATGCCCTGACACTTGGACAATCCAATTATGTTCTTGTGGAATTTCCGGAAAATGTGCCTTATGAAGAGCTGAAGTACGGTGTTGTGCAGCTTACAAGGCAGGGATATCAACCGATTCTGGCACATTTCGAACGCTTTCCATGCCTCAGAAAAAGCGGAAGAGTAGATGAGATCCGCGAACTCGGAATCAGAATTCAGTCCAACATTCATGCAATGCGTAATTTCGGAAGGTTCAGCGCTGACAGACGCTGGCTTAAGTCACAGTATAAGAATCATAAAATCGATTTTATAGCATCTGATATGCATAATCTTTCTTCAAGAAGACCGATTGAACCGGAGGATCTGGAATGGTATCAGAAAAATCTGCCGGAGCTGTATGTAAATAAACTGTTTTGGAAAAATGCGCAGGCGGTCTTGGAATAAAAAAGGTTGCACAGGGGGAAAGGAAACGTATGGAGGAGAAGGCAAACAGCAATCCACAAATGCAGGTAATTAAAGCTGCGGAAAAAGATACAAGGGAAAGTGAAATAGACTTGTATCAGATATGGCTGGCTATTCGCAGACGATTCTGGATGATTGTGTTTATCGGGCTTTTGGGAGCAAGTATTGCGGCTGGCATAACGGTGTTTTTGATTCCGGCTGAATATACGTCATCTTCGATGATGCTTGTTCTGACGAAGGAGACGACATTGCAGTCAATTGCCGATCTGCAGATTGGAACATCTCTGACAAATGATTACAAAATATTAATTCAAAGCCGTCCGGTTCTGGAACAGGTGATAAAAGATCTGAATCTGGATACGGATTATAGAAGTCTGAGAGAACAGCTCACCGTCACAAATCAGGAAGATACCCGTATCCTTCAAATTGACGTGAAAGATACGGATCCGCGTATGGCCAAGAAAATCGTAGATGACCTGTCAAAGGTAGCTTCTGCTTATATTGGCGATAAAATGGAAATAACGGCACCAAAAATTATTGAAAACGGGGAACTGCCTACAAGGAAGACATCTCCGAGTACGGGAAGAAATGTTGTGATAGGCTTTTTGATTGGTGCGCTTGTGGCGGCAGCAGCAGTGATTATCAATGAATTGATGAATGACACCATTTCAACAGAGGACGATGTAGAACAGTATCTGGGACTGATCACATTGGCAAGTCTGCCTGAAAAGACTGCCGGATCTTCCAGACACAGAAAGAAGAAATTATGATGGATACTCATAAGATTACACTTCATGATCCTGAACCCGGGGGCTATTTTTACCAGGAGGCAATAAAAACCCTGCGGGCAAATATTCAGTTCAGCGGCAGAAAAAATAAAGTGATTATGTTTACAAGCGCGTTTCAGGGAGAGGGAAAATCAGATACGGTTTTTCATGTCTCACGGGAAATGGCGAAAATGGGACGCAGAGTCCTTTTGATCGATGCGGATATCCGTAATTCCAAATTCGTTTCAAGATACGGCATACAGGAGAAGACGAAGGGACTTTCGGACTATTTAAGCGGTCAGGTGGAAAGTATTAATGATGTTGTTTATTCCACTAATATTGAAAACCTGAACATAATTCTGGCAGGAGCTTATACTGCGAATTCGACGGAATTGGTAGGCGATGATCTGTTTGCACATGTGCTGGAAGCTGCTGCGGAAGTGTATGATTATGTATTTATTGACACTCCGCCACTGGGAAGCATTATTGATGCTGCAATGATAGGGCAGTATTGTGATGCGGCGATTCTGGTCATCGAAAGCGGTGCCGTCAGCTATCATGTGGCGCAGAAAGTGAAACAGCAGTTAGAAATGACGAACACCAAAATCCTTGGGGTTGTCCTGAATCATGTTGATTATCCGGATAATGGAAAATACGGGCGTTATGGAAAGTATGGAAAATACGGGAAGTACGGAAAGTACGGTTACGGATATGGATATGGTTATGGCGAGGAAAGACAGAAAGAAAAAGATTCAAAGCAATGAGGTAGCCGAATAAATGAAAAAGAATAAAAGCCAGATTATTTTCTTTATACTTTGCGTGATTACGGCAGCTGCGCTTTTTTATTTTCTTTATGTATATCGGGAGAGGGAGAATATTGACATCGCCAGACTACAGCAGGAAGCGTCAGCAGAGGAGACAACGTCCGCAGATGATCTGAATGCTTCAGCGTCAATGAATGCAGTGAATGAGCAGGGAGAAACAGTTTCGGAGAATAATAACGTACAGCAGGGGGAAAGTACGGAGATGATTCCGGCAGAGAGTGTAGCGGGAAATGCAGGAGCGTCGTCTGATACATCGGAAATGACTCCTGGCCAGTCTTCAGAATAAATCGTTTTAATTTCTTCTTTTTTTTGGAGTTTTATATGAATCCCTATCACAGATATTATAAAAGGAACAAAAAAGAAAGACGAAAGAAGCAGATTCTTTTTATTATAATCGTCTGCCTGGTGTGTGCACTTGCTCTTGGCGGGTGCATCTTTTATTTTCTGCAGAAAAAGAAAAACAGTGCTTCCGGTTATGATGACGGAAACGGTACATCTTCCGGAACAGGGAATGTAATTACGTATAACGGGAAAAAATA
The DNA here is from genome assembly GCA_964470725.1 of uncultured Lachnospiraceae bacterium. Taxonomy (GTDB): domain Bacteria; phylum Bacillota; class Clostridia; order Lachnospirales; family Lachnospiraceae; genus Chordicoccus. Next base: position 20,572 of record CAYYEB010000009.1, read on the forward strand.
TGTTCCAAATGATCATTTGAGTAATTACCTGTTTCTTGGAGTCGATACGGACAGATCCTTCAGCGATAATTCGGCGGCAACTCCGGGATATGGTGGACAGGCGGATGCGATTTATTTGGTATCTTATGACAGAGCGAAGAAAATCCGTCATACATTTGCCATTCCAAGAGACACAATGACGGAAATTGAGACATTTTCCCTGGATGGAAACAGTCTCGGTTATGCAAAAACTCATCTTTCACTGCAGTTTGCCTATGGAGACGGAAAGAGAAAAAGTTGTGAACTGATGGAGACGGCGGTATCAAAACTGCTAATGGGACAGCATATCGACGGATACGCACAGATCAATCTGGAGAGTATTTCACATCTTACGGAGCTGGTTGACTATGTTGATGTCACGGTTCCCGACGATTCCCTTGTAAGTGCCAATGCGGCCTACAAAAAGGGAGCGCAGGTGCGCCTGACTCCGGAAAATACGGAATTTTTCGTAAGATATCGTGACACATCCGTTTCACAAAGCGCCATCAGCCGTATGAACCGGCAGAAGCTTTATATAAAAGCTTTTGCAGACAGGATCCATACGCTGCAGGCAAAGGACAGCGCTACAGTATCACGCGTATATGAAAAGCTGCAGGACTATATGCTGACCAATATGAGCAGTGACGTTTTTCTGAATCTGGAACAGGCGGATTCCGACAGTGAAATAACAACAATTCCGGGAAAGGGCACAACCGGAGATGTTTATGATGAATATCAGGTGAATCAGGAACAGCTTTATCAGATGATGATCCAATATTTTTATAGGGAGGCCTAAGTCCGTTAAAATCGGATAGCAGCAATGAAGAAAAAAAGAATAATAATCGGATTGCTCCTGTTGGCGGCAGCCTGTGTGTGCGCAGTACTCGCTGCAATGGGATATTTCCGTAATCGGAAAAATGCGGACAGTGATCAGAAAGTAAGAGAAGCCGTGGAAACACAGACCATAGATGATACAGCGGATTCCGTTCCGAATGAACCGGACAGTACGCTTTCTTCGGCAGAGTCCTCTGAGAATAGGAAAGACTTATCGACAGATACGGCAGTTTCTGCGAATGAGAATGTTCCGATCGATTTTAATGAATTAAAAAAAGAATGTCCGGATGCCTATGCCTGGATTCGTATTGACGGAACTGCGGTCGACTATCCGATTGTGCAGGCTGAGGGAGATCAGAGTTATTATCTGACCCATTCTGCAGAGAGAGAAAAGAGTGCTGCGGGTGCAATTTATACAGAAGATCTGAATCGGAAGGATTTCACGGATCCCGTAACCGTCATTTATGGTCATAACATGAAAAACGGAAGCATGTTTCGAACCCTGCACAGATTTGAGGATCGTGCATTCTTTGATTCCCACAGAGAAATTTTAATTTATCTTCCGGGAAAAGTACTTCACTTTCGCATATTTGCGGCATATAATAGTGATGATAAACATATACTCAATTCGTATAACTTCTATGATAGGAATATATATCAGAACTATTTAAATGAAGTCAGAAGTAAAAAGTCCATGACGTCGTTTGTAGCAGATGATATTTCGGTGACACCGGATGACAGAATTGTGATTCTTTCCACATGTAATGGAAACAGCAGTCAGAGATATCTGGTACAGGCGGTGGAGTACAAGCCATGAGTTCGGAATGAGTATGTAGGAAATTATATCGATATACTGAAACACAATGGTGTAGAAGGGAGACAATATGAAGGTGAAAAAGATATTATCCGGAATATTGACGGCGGTGCTGTGCGTCGGTATAATGGCCGGAACGGTAATGGCTGATCCATCAGCGAGTGCAAGGACAGTGAATGTAATAAATAATGACTCGAATAAGACGGATAAATATGTTATAAACAATAATATTGAAGAGACGTCGAGCTATCAGAAACTGAAAAGTGAGCAGCCTGCTGTTGCAGATGCTATCGCAAAGGTGAATGCAGCGAAGGGATCTTCAAAAGCTCTTGTGGAAGAATTTAGGGCGATGGCAAATGATGCATCTCTTCCAGAGTCGGTAAGGAAATCGGCTCAGAAGGTATTGGAGCAGATTGAAGGAAAAGAAGGACTTACTCTTTTCTTTGATATTGACAAAAGCGGAGAGAATGTCACGAAGGATGCGGCTGGAAATTATATCGTTACAATAAATGTTCCGGCCCTGACCTCCAGTGTTACAGGGATTATGGTCCTTCACTTTAATATGAAGACGTTGGAATGGGAAGTTCTGACGGTTGAAAATGGAGGAATAACAAATGTGGATCCGGAGAAGCAGACAATTACATTGAAGCTTTCTTCTTTAAGTCCGGTTATTGTTCTTTGCAATGGTGGAGACGCAGGTTCTGCTTCCGCACAGACAGGCGGAACGGCGGTTTTCTCACGCTCAGGAGCAGCTGCCGGAACGGCATCATCTTCAGATAAGACAGCGACATCTTCCACGGCTGCCTCTTCTGCAAAGTCTCCGAAGACTGAAGATACGTCAGACAGATGGATGGGATTTGCAGCTGCTGCAGTAGTTTTAGCGGCAGGAGCAGTTTTCGTTCTTCGCAAAAGAAAAGCATAATCGGAAAAGATAATTTCAGATGAATACAGAATCCGGCAGCAGAGGAAACAATTCCTCACAGCTGCCGGATTTTTTAATAATTCTCCAGGAACGAGTGCACTTTTCCGTGATACGTATAACCGGGCATTGTATCGAGCTGGACAGAGTGGATGGCATTAAAGATACTCTGGTCCAGATCCGGTGTTTCCCGCTTCATCCGCTTGATCAGATTTTTTATTTCCTGACGTTTTGAACCGCCGCTGCCGTTGTCGCAGATGGTGCAGTTTTCGGTAAAACGACAGGCACATTGGATAAACTCCAGGTCATTGTAATTTTTCCAGTTAATGATGCTCTGCTCATGGACCTTGTATAGCGGGCGAATGAGTTCCATTCCCTCAAAATGATCGCTGTGCAGCTTCGGAAGCATTGCACGAATCTGGGAACTGTAGAACATACTCATGACGGTAGTCTCGATGACATCATCAAAGTGATGCCCGAGCGCAATTTTGTTACATCCCAGCTCTTTTGCTTTATTGTAGAGCCAGCCGCGGCGCATCTTTGCGCACAGATAACATGGACTGTGATCCTGACTGTTCGCAATGTCAAAAATATTGGATTCATAAATCTGAATCGGAATATTTAACAGGCGGGCATTGCTTTCGATTTTTGCCCTGTTGATTTCATTATATCCGGGATCCATGACAAGATAGACCACATCGAAGGGAACCTTTCCGTGACGGTGAAGTTCCTGAATAAGTTTTGCCATGCAGAAGGAATCCTTGCCTCCGGAGATGCACACGGCGATCTTATCTCCTTCGTTGATCAACTCATATTTGGCGACTGCATCAATAAAAGGATGCCAGATATCTTTTCTGTATTTTGTGATCAGACTTCTTTCAATTTTCTCATAAACTTTCAGTTCTCGTGCCATAATTCATTCTCCTCAAACAGATGCAGAACGGTCAATATTTTTCTGAAATTCGGAAAAAAGACCGTCTCGGAAAATGCATGAACAGTAAAATTTTGTGCAATATGTTTCATATCTTACATAAACGCGGAATAGATGTCAAATATGCAGCAGATAGTTCTCTGATAGAAGATGCATGTAATCGGCAATGAGAACAGTTGCAGGTAATGGCATATATTTA